>JBLIDR010000043.1:0-8404 GCA_047632655.1 Francisellaceae bacterium
ATATTATCTCTTGAATTTATTTTTTGAACTATTCTCTCTGAAATAGCCATAACAGTGGTGCCCGGAGCCGGAGTCGAACCGGCACGGTAGTTACTACCGAGGGATTTTAAGTCCCTTGCGTCTACCAGTTTCGCCATCCGGGCACTAACTGTATATGGAGGCTGAGGCCGGAATCGAACCGGCGTCTAAGGCTTTGCAGGCCTCTGCATAACCATTTTGCTACTCAGCCACACCAAAATTTGGAGCGGGAAACGAGGTTCGAACTCGCGACCCCGACCTTGGCAAGGTCGTGCTCTACCACTGAGCTATTCCCGCATTTACTTATACCAAATTTATATACACTAATATTAACTACTAGCGCAAAAACATTATAAGATTGATTTAAATAATGTCAATTATAATACGCCATAATTTTTTACTTTTTCTTAAAACTAATTATCTTTGGCATCCAATTTAAATATATACGCATCTTCATATTGACCATTATTAAGCTTATAATATTTTTTTCTTAAAGAGATTTCCTCAAATCCAGCAGATTTATACAAAGAAATTGCTCCAATATTTGAAATTCTCACCTCTAGAAATATATTATCAGCACCACCTTTTTTAGCTTTTCTAATCAAAAAATTTAATAACCTACGTCCATATCCTTTACGATGATACCCATCATCTATCGTCATACTTAATATTTCAGCTTCATCAAAAATAACGGTGATAACGCCAAATCCGATGATTTTCAGTTTTGTTTCACTATCTGTAATAAAAATTCCCCAAACCCTTGAGTGGGCAGAAAGAAGGCTGTCTCTCATCATACTAGCTGACCACGGCTCAGTATAAGAAGACCTTTCAATAGCCATCATTTCTGTAAGGTCATTAATTCCTAATGGATGAAACTGATACTCTGTTGACATCAAGCATTACCTGTTTTTTATATTGCTTGTTATGACCAAGCAATTCAAAATCTATATCATTAAATATAAGCACATTTTGATCAAAACTTAAAGTATCTTTTTGAATATCGACAAAACTTATTATTTTATTGACATTAGCTTGTGTTAATAATGAATTAATATCATCACCAGAAACTGACTTATATAAGAATAAAAAAGTACTGTCCAAACCGAACATTGCCTGACAAAAATTAGTTAAAAGCTGATGATTTTTGACATTCTGCTTAAGTAAAATAATGGCGTCATAAGGATTTAAAAAAGATGATTGCTCTAAAAGATTATATTTTTGATGCTCTACAAATATAAATTCAGAGAAGACTGATTCATCTCTGAGTCGCCAAGAGTCAAGCCCACATTCTTTTAATAGCGTTATATCAACCATGATTATATTGACCATATCTTAGCACTTTGGTCTAATATAGAAGTAATTAGTTATTAACACAATATATGTAAGCAATTATAAATATAGGAATATATTCTTATCTGTTTAAATTTTTTCAAAGGACCTAATTAATGCACGAGCTTAAAATAACGCTACCCTGGGTACTTATATTAATTATTTTGCCATTAATTTCAACCTTAATTCTACCAAAATTCAAAGCCAATAACGGCAAGGCTTTAAAAGTGCCTTTTTTCCATTTCCTAATGGAAAAGTTTGGCAATCATTCTTTCCAAGGATCCACAAAATCACTTTCTAAGAAAACCTTTGCTTACATGTGCTGGATACTTTTAGTCATAGCATCATCTGGCCCTACGTTGATTAGCAAGCCCATACCCATTCCAACTGAAGGGAGAAGCATAATGATGGCGATAGATCTTTCCGGAAGCATGCGCGAAAAAGACATGGTTGCGAATGGGAGAACTTACTCTAGGTTTCAGGTTGTAAAGACGATCGCGAGTCAATTTATTAACGACAGAAAGGGAGACCGAGTAGGTTTGATTCTATTTGGCTCTAAAGCCTATTTACGATCCCCTCTTACACCTGATCTGAACACAGCTTCTCAATTGTTAAATAATGCCGTACCTGGACTAGCAGGTGAACAAACAGCTATTGGCGATAGTATTGGACTAGCCATAAAGCACCTTATAAAAAGCCCTAAAGAAAACCGTGTTTTGATATTAATGACAGATGGTCGAAATAATGCTGGTAATGTAGACCCTATCAAAGCTGCTGAAATGGCTAAGCTATCCAATATTAAAATATACACAATTGGATTGGGCAGTAATGCCAGAAATATTTGGTCGCAGAACGCTGGGCCTGATAATAAAACACTTAAACAAATTTCAACTATAACTGATGGTAAATTCTTTTATGCAGGAAATGTAAGCCAGTTACAAAAAGTGTACCAATCATTGGACAAACTTGAAACAAGTCAGGACGATAAGCCTAGATATTACAGAACCGTAACACAGTTATATTTTTATCCATTAGCATTGGCATTAATTATTAGTTTTCTCATGGCTTCAATACCTCTTTTAATGATATTCAATTTAAAAGAGAAAAAAATTAACTAAAAATTAAATTTCAATCATATCGAAATCTTCTTTACCAACACCACAATCAGGACATTCCCAATCATCTGGGACATCTTCCCATTTTGTACCTGGAGCTAAACCGCTTTCGTCGTCTCCGTTGGCTTCATCATAAATCCAGCCACAAACTAAACACATATATTTTTTATATTCTTGATCTGCCATTTTATTATCCATTCCATATAAATCAAAATACCTAATGGGTGGATATTAGCAGATATCAAAATTTCTGCAATTCTTTTAAGGTTTTTTTAATGTACTTATTGCTGTTGTAGTAAGATAAATATACATTTGAAAGATACTAATTCTGGTTGAAAATCCATGAATAAATTTAAACTTGTTCTTTTTTGTGCGTTAATCCTTATCACTTCTCTCTGTGTTGCCAGTGTTAACAGCTCGGTGGATTCAACTAATATATATATTGACGAGCCTTTTCAACTTACCATCACCTCAGATCAACCAGGAAAACCTGATGTAGCCCCACTGCTTAAAAACTTTAATATTCTCGGACAGTCCTCTGGCCATAGTATGTCATATATAAATGGTGATCTATCCAGATCATATCAATATCGCTACTCTTTAACCGTTAAATACAATAAAATTGACCTATCAAAAGGCAGTTCAGGGATAATTTTGCCATCTGTATCAATTAGTAATAAAAAGACAAGAGCCATACAGTTAACGATTCAGAAACCGATGAACACTATAAAAGATAACAATAGAATTAAGTCTAAAATTGAGATAAGCATTACACCTGAAAAATCATTTGTACAGCAAGAGATTACACTCAATATTGATATATATTTAGATGAATCTATAGCCGGCTTAGTACAATCAATGGCTATATCACCTATTGTTATACCAAATACTACTATTATGGAGTTTAAAGAACCTATAATTTATAAAAAAAACATTGATGGCAAACCGGTTGTCATCATCGTTAAAAAACTAGCTCTTTTCCCACAAAATAGCGGTGAAATAATAATACCACCGATTACATTTAGCGCTTCAATTTTAGATGAGGGTAACAATCAGCACCAATACGCTAGGTTTAACTCCCCATTTTATCCTCGTACAAAAACAATCAGAGTAACCTCTGAACCAAAAAAAATTCAAATCAAACCTATGCCTATCTCTATAAAGGGAACTTGGTTACCCACGACAATGTTAAAAGCTGAGGGTCACTTTGATCCGGTTCAAAAAAATTATAGAGTCGGTGAGATTATAACGCGTACAATTACAATTGAAGCTGATAATTTGCTAGCAGCACAACTACCCGAGATAAAGCCTAAAGAAATAAATAATGTCAAAATATATACAGATACACCTGAATTACAAGATTTTGAAAACAAAGGGATTATTCATAGCCAAAGAATTGAAACATTTACTTACGTACCAACGAAAAAGGGAAATATCATCATCCCAAAAATTAGCTTTGAATGGTATGACATTAATTCAAAAGAGACCAGGACCATAATATTGCCACCTCGTACAATTACTGTCCTTCCTGCTATCAATACAATTAACAATGTAAGTATAAACACTCCAAATAAAGAGACCACTGTACGCCCAGAAATTATAACTAAGAGAAAGGACTCTAGCCTGAACAGCTATTCAATTATTATAATAATTTTATTTTTTATTTTATTTAGCTACATTATTATTTATTTTTATTTAAAAACCAAATTAGTTAAGTTACATAAACAAAGTCTTTTAGATCCAAAAAAAATAAGTATAAAAGCAGCGCTATATATACTTGAACAAAAATTAATGGAAAGTAATCCTAAAGAAATTAAACACGCATATACTGATTTCCTAAATAACATAATCAATAAAGAAGTAACATTAAATGACATCACAACAAACTATTCCGATGATACAAAAAAATTATTGTCAGACTTAGATCAATCCATCTATGGAAATAAAAACATTAAAATTGATGGAGTCAAACTCTTTAGCTTTATCAAAAAAGACATGAAGCTAAACCTTAAAAACAAACAGAAGAAAGAAAAATCCCCAAAAGATGAACTACCTAACCTCTACCCAGATTAACACAGCTATGCTAATACGAAACTCAATCAAACATTATAATTGCTTGAAGATATATTAGCATTTGAACCAATCCAATCTGTATGAAAAAACTCCCCTCTGTCGCGATCCAATCTTTCATAAGTGTGGGCACCAAAATAATCTCTTTGGGCCTGGAGTAAATTTGCTGGAAGGCGCTCAGTAGTTATGCCATCAAAGAAAGTTATTGCTGAAGTCATTGCTGGGGCTGAAACACCACACATAACACATTGAGCAACAACTTTTCTAATGCTTTGATTTGTTTTTTCTAAGATAACTTTAAAATAATCATCAAAAATTAAATTTTCTAAATTAGGATTTTTCACAAATGCTTGCTTAATATTATCTAAAAATACACTTCTAATAATACAGCCCTCACGCCACATTAATGCTATATCACCATATTGTAAATTCCAGTTAAACTGACTTGATGCTTCTTGCATTAGCATATAACCCTGAGTGTAAGAGATAATTTTAGAAAACAGTAATGCTTTACGCATATCTTCGATAAAGCCTTTTTCATCTTCAATATTTGTTTTAGTAAGATTCCTTTCTGTATAAATAGAACTAGCTTTGACTCTCATATCTTTCTGAGCTGACAAACATCGCGCAAAGACAGATTCTGCTATT
This sequence comes from Francisellaceae bacterium, assembly GCA_047632655.1. Classification (GTDB taxonomy): domain Bacteria; phylum Pseudomonadota; class Gammaproteobacteria; order Francisellales; family Francisellaceae; genus CAJXRW01. The sequence continues at coordinate 5,181 of JBLIDR010000043.1, forward strand.
AATGACAAAGGAACACCATAATCCAGAGCCGTAATTCCTGTCCATTTACCTGTGCCTTTTTGCCCTGCAGTATCTAAAATACGATCAATCACGAATCCTTCATCATCTTGAAATTCTAAAATATTAGCTGTGATTTCTATCAAGTAACTATCTAGCTCGGTTTTATTCCAATCATGAAAAATTTTAGCAGCTTCAGAGTTAGATAAATGCAAATAATCTTTTAGCAACTGATATGACTCACAAATTAACTGCATATCTCCGTACTCAATGCCATTGTGTACCATTTTAACAAAATGACCAGCCCCTCCACGCCCAACCCAAGAACAACAAGATTCCCCATTTGGGGCCTTAGCTGAAATTGATTCAAAAATTGGTCTAATGAAAGGCCATGCTGCTTCATTGCCACCAGGCATTAATGACGGACCAAATCTAGCGCCCTCTTCCCCACCTGAAACGCCTGAGCCAACAAACAGAATATTTTTATCTGCTAAAAATTTAACTCTTCGTTCTGTATCACTATAATTAGAATTACCACCATCAATTATAATATCTCCTGGAGACAAGAGTGGCAGTATTTGATCAATAAAGTTATCAACGACTTCTCCTGCCTTTACCATCAACATGATTTTTCTTGGGCTAGAGAGCTTCGAAACCATGTCTTCTATAGAGTTAGCTCCAATAATATTTGTATTTTTTGCTGACCCATTTATAAAATCATCAACTTTTGACACAGTTCTATTATATGCTACCACCTTAAAACCATGGTCATTCATATTTAAGATTAAATTTTGCCCCATCACGGCCAAACCAACCACTGCAATATCTCCATTAGACATAATCTTCTCACAATATATTTACTTAATTTAAATTAGAATAGCCAATGAGAGTAGCGTAGGCAATATATATATTATTTTAGGTAAAGCATAATACTCATCTAATTGCATATTAATAAAGATTTTCTATATACTCATAGAATATTAATTTAACTATAGTATGGGGCCTAAGCTTGTTATGATTAGAAATTATCAGTTATTATCACTCATCGTACCAATGTATAATGAAGAAGAAGCCCTCGATTCCTTTTTTGACACAACATTACCCATCCTTCGCTCATTACATAATAACTTTGAAATTGTTTGTGTAAATGATGGTAGCTCAGATAACACTTTAAAGAACCTTCTTCTAAAACAAATATTAGTGCCTGAAATTATAATCATTGATTTTCATAAAAATTTTGGTAAAGAAGCAGCCACAACGGCAGGAATTGAACAGTCACAAGGTGATATCATAATTCCGATAGATGCTGACTTACAAGATCCTCCGCATATTATTCCAAAAATGGTTGAAAAATGGCAAAACGGTTACGATGAAGTGCTAGCAATTCGTGCATCAAGAGAATCAGATACTAGCGTTAAAAGAAATTCTTCAGGGGCATTTTATCGAATTTTCAATAAATTTGCCGAACAGAAAATACCAAACAATGCTGGTGACTTTAGACTCATGGATAAAAGTATTGCTGATATAGCCATACAATTACCTGAAAAAAATAGATTTATGAAAGGCATTTTTAGTTGGGCCAGTAACGGTAACACTGCTGTTGTTGAATATACAAGGGACGCAAGAGAGTTTGGTCTGTCAAAATGGAATTATTGGAAATTATGGAATTTTGCGATTGATGGCATTACAGCCTTCAGCAGTTGGCCTCTAAGAGTTTGGAGTTATGTTGGTGTTGGAGTCTCATCTATTGCTGTTATCTTCATGTTTTACACCATACTCAAACACCTAATATTTCACAGTGACTTACCAGGATATGCTTCATTAATGTGCGTTATATTATTTTTAGGCGGTATCCAGTTAATCTCATTGGGTATCATTGGTGAGTATATTTCTAGAATATATAATGAAAGTAAAAATAGACCATTATATATAATCAAAAAAATTCATAGATCACCTAATAATATATAAAATTAATTAGATTTTGACTTTTTATATGGAGAAAAATTTTTGCATCAACTATATTTCCATGTACATGAAATAATAATGAAGTAATATGATTAATCAGGGTCATATTTTTCAAAAAAACTGCTTTTAAATATTGTCCGTAATAATATTAGCTTATATATTTTTTGGCGCCTTGCCAATTGATACCTCGAGATCGATTGCTTGGGGATACAATGGCAATTAGGTTATAACAAAATGCACCACTTACGACCCTTGACTACTTGTAATTACCTATGGCATTGTTGGAGCGCTAGATGTTAACTGTTAATAAAATTATCAATCCGACTCATTGCTATCTTAAGATCATCCATACTTGCTGCACAAGAAAGCCTCATATATCCTGGCTCACCAAAGGCAGACCCATGAATTACCGCAACTTTTCCTTTATCAAGCAGCTCTAAAACAAAATCCTCATCAGATTTAAAATGAGAGCCCTTTAAAAATTCACGAATATCGGCAAAAATATAAAAGGCACCATCAGGCATATCAACAGAGATACCTGGCATATCATTTAAGCTCTGACAAACATATTTCACACGCGACTGATATTGTTTGACATGATCAGCCAGATTCTCTTTAGGTATCTTAAGGGCTTCCACGGCGGCGTACTGTGAAATTGAACATGGATTTGAGAGTGATTGAGATTGAAAAACATTCATAGCTTTAGTGATATCAGTAGGAGCTAGAGAATAACCAATTCTCCACCCAGCCATAGCATAGCCTTTTGATATACCGTTGACAATAATACATCTATCTTTAAGCTCTGGTGCAATATTTAATATGTGAGCTGGAGAAGTCGACCAATAAATCAAATCATATATTTCATCACTAATAATAAAGATATCAGGGAAATCTTTAAGGACTTGAACAATTTCTTGAATATCATCTTCATTGTAAACCACACCTGTGGGATTATTAGGATTATTTAAAATTACTATTTTAGTACGGTCTGTTATTGAGCCACGCAATGCCTGTGCTGTCAGTTTGAACTGACCATTTTTTTCAGAATGTACAATAACTGGAGTACCACCGCATAGGGTAACCATGTCAGGATACGAAACCCAATATGGCGCATGAATAATTACTTCATCACCAGGGTTAAGAACAGCATTAAACACATTGAATAAGGCATGTTTTGCACCAGTAGTGACAACAATTTCATCTTCAGCAAAACCTATCCCATAATCACGTTTATAACGATCAGAAATACTATGTTTTAATAA
>JBLIDR010000044.1:0-8332 GCA_047632655.1 Francisellaceae bacterium
ATCACAAAACAACTCAACTAATTTACTCATGCCTGTTCCTTTTTAGATTCATCTCTTTTAGTCGAAAGATCGGATCTTGGAACAGGCATTTAGTTCAATTTCTTAAACAGGATTCAGGTTAAGTAATCACATGACACGAAGCCGATGGCTTTAGCTGTTTCCACAATAGAATAAAGTGTTGCACTGGCATTAGCACTGTTGACAGTTTGACCGGACAGCTAAGCTTTTCTGCGAATGTTTCAAACCCACATGTTTACCGAACATGCCTCTTGTGCCGAGTAAATAAATCTCTTTTAATCAGCTCCTTCATCTAGTAAAGCGTAATTTGTTTTATAGAAATGCTTAGAGTCTCCAAAATCAAAATATTGTCCTATATTCGTATTTTCTTCTTTATATAGTTTTATCAATTTGTCTAACAAATTAGTTTTAATTCTCATTGGTTTTTTTCGCTGTAAATTGAGTTTGGAAATTACATGGAGTACTAATCCGAGTGCTCCATACTTTTGGTATAACGTATCATTTCCTTTGTTATGGTGAAAATTCATTTTAGAGTTTTGTTTGGCAAAATTAATAAGTAATTGTAAACGAAAAAATATTGGATATTGCCCTGTATTATCTTTCTCAAAAATTAGTGAGCTTGAAAATGTAATACCTAAAAATTTTCCTAACTCGGATGAGAATTCTGTTGGATTCTCATACATGTGTTTATCACTTGCCACGAAAACACTGTCTTCTCCAAAAACTTCTTTAACTGCCTTTATGTGCTGCTCGTAGAAACCAATATTTATTAGGTGTGTAGGGCCAAACTCAATGGCTCTATTAAAGTTATGACAAATAACACCACTCTTAACATAATGCCAATAAGCTGAAATTAATCTTTGTATCGGATCTCTCAATAAAATTATAATTTTTGCATCGGGATTCGACTTTTTAATATCGATGCATGCTTTGGGAGATATAAAATAACTAGTTGACGCGTCAAGTTTTATTTTTCCTAAGTCGTTAAATAATACTTTGTATTGACTGTTTTTTTCTTCACTAGAACTGAAAAAATTGTTGCTTTTAACAAATAAAGACTTGTGACAGTCAAAATCTCCTAAGGAAAAAATCATAGGCTCTTTGGGGTCACATAGTTCGATTGAGCTGTCCGAATTGGCAAGAGCATTTGCTAAACTTGTTGTGCCACATTTTTGTGCGCCGACTAAAAAAATTCCGTTCATTTGATGGGCCTTAATAATTGACAATTTTTATATTTTTGAGGGACGAACAAATCATAACGTAATTTCATCTAGATACTTAGGATCGATTCGTACAGTTTTAGTTGGTATGATGATTCCGAAAAACGCTGGGTATATTCTGTTTGTGCAGCGACACAAAATTGATCAAATTCACTTTTACTTTGTCGAGAAGACAATTGTAGAATTGCAGCTAGATCATCACATGAATTAGGCGCAAATAAATACCCATTTTCTTGATCAGTAATGATTTCAGTCAAACCACCATGGTTAGCAGCAATAACCGGTTTACTAAATGCGAAAGATTCGACAGCCACACGCCCAAAAGGCTCCGGTCTTTTTGAAGGGACGACAGTCCAATCAGCCCAAACATAATGCTCAGAAGGATCATCTGCAAAATCATAAAAGCTAACCACGTCAGATAACTGATTTTGTTTCACTAATCTATGCAATTCGTCTAAAGTTGAATTATCCCCCCCGAAAGTGCCTCCAACAATTCGAATCTGAATGCGGCCTCTAACATCTAATTCCAATTTGGTTACAGCCTGTAAAAGTAAATCCTGACCTTTCCAATCGTTTATTCTACCGATAATAAGAAAGTTAGTTTTTAGTGCTAAATCATTATCAATGTCTAGAGAGTTACCTGCTGCTACACCATTGTAGATAACATCACCCACTATATTAAAAGCTTTTTTTGTAGCTACTGAGTTATATATAAGCTTTGATCGTGATGCTTTTAAAAGTAATTTGAAAAGCCACATTTGATTTTTGGATGGTATCTCGCGAACATGACATATTATTTCTTTATTCTTATAAAAAACAGCGGTAATAAGTGCTGACAGCATAACAACAGTATTTATGTATATTACATCAACATCTTTATATTCATTGGAATAAAACTTAATTGAGCGAACTAAGTTCATTAAAAATGTAAAAGGTTTTTTAACATCTTTTTTCCGTAATATACCTGAATTGTGAAAAAAAGGGTCTACTCCAGCATCTCTCATACATCTTGATAATTCACCCTCATATGGCAATATAACTTTATTAAGGCCACTAAAATTCTTTTTGAAGTAGCAAACTATGGATAAAAAGCTTCTATCGGATCCATATAGTTCGGCACCCTGATGTACCATTAATACTTTATTTATCATCTAATCTCCAAAAGCATATGTAATTTTTAAATAACATGAAAAACCTTAAATCTTTAAATTTCAGGACTTTTCCTAAGATAAAACGAGGAAAATATGCAAACAATTTAATTTTATATCCTGGCTTATTTGAGAAAATATAAAAATGAGCCTGCATCACATTGGCAAGTCTTTGGTACATATTATTAAAGTCATAATTTGTGTCTCTTAATGCAGAGTGATGCTCTAGTGAGTAATCAATAATAAAAATTTTGTTGTTTTTTTCTTGATAATCTAGAAAAAATTTAGTGTCAACACCATAAAAAGATAGTTTCTCACAAAACGTTATTCCATCAACTTCGAAAATAGACTCTTTAATCGCCGTACCACTCATCATTGCAACGAAGTTTTTATTTTTGTTCACGCCGGTTCTAAATTCAGATTCAGTAATAGACTTACCCTTAATACCATCAACCTTTCCAGGCGATATTATTTCACCGTTATTGCGTATGATAGGGACAGCAACACTTGCCTCTGACTTATAAAAATCAATTAAGCCACAAAAATAATCATGCATAATTTTTGAGTCATCATCTAAAATAATATATATATCTGAAGGGACATCATTTATTACTGAAAATGAAATCATTTCGTTATAAACAACTGAGAGTTTCTCATTTTTAGTATTATGTGCAACACAATACTCATGCCCAAAACCTTCTTCAAAAAAGCTATTCGAATGTCCAGCGATTGAATTATCTTTAATATAGAAGAATGGCTTTATATTTAGACGTTTAAAATCTACCCTAGAAATCGAAGTAAAAGTTAAAGTTTTACCAGCGGGTTCGCTATATAATACAACACCAATAAAAACATTAATCATACTTTTCTACTTCTTATAATTTTCGCTGGGTTGCCGACCGCTATAGAATATGCAGGAATGTCTTTAGTAACAACTGAGCCAGCACCTATGATTGCTCCATCACCAATATTAACACCTGCTACAACGGTTACCTTTGCCCCTATCCAACAATTATTTCCTATCGTGATAGTTGATCTCGTTGTGCCTTGTAATCTAATTGGCTTATTTAAGTCATCAAAAATGTGGTTTTCGGGGTGCGCACTAAAGTACTGCGCTATTATGGTATCGTCGCCAATTGTTAGACCACCACTTCCTCCTAAAGAAGAAAAGTCGGCTATTCCCACATTTTTTCCTATTTTAATGTATAGACCAGGGTTTTTGCGGTCTGTAGAAGTGACGACACGGCAAAATGATCCTATTGATGAAAAATCACCAATAACTAAACCTTCTTGTCCCATACCACTCATTATACAATAGTTACCGATCTTAACTTTTTTGCCAAAAGAAATATTTCTTTTATAAAAAAATTTAGTGCCGCGTCCTACAAATATGAAGTTCAACTTTAGCAACGGGATTCCTGTTAGTATCCCTCTTAATAATGATATTAGGTAGAAAAACACTTCCCCAAAAAAATCGGTTAAAGAAATACTCTTTGAAATACCTTTAAAATCAGGCCTTATTTTTTTTATTAAAAAATCGTACAATTTTTAAACCTCATAGTCTCTGGATATCACACAAATAATAGAAACAATTATCAAAACTGAAAAATAGTAAAGTTAACCTGCTGCATGCTGTACGGCTAAAATTGGAAAAAATGTAATATATATACTTTGCAATAAAGGCTTTCGCTTTGATTCCATGAAAGAAGTCTCCGACTTGTTGACAGGCATATATTGATAGTACTTTACAAAAATCCAGAAGAAGATAAAAGAAACCAATTCCTAAGTCGAGTAACATATATATATAAAATGAATCAAACTTGGAAATATTGGCTCCCAATCCTGAACCCATGAAGGTGAAATCATCTATTAAGAACTTATACTGAACAATGCGACCAGCCGAAGAAGCATCTAAGTACGTCTCGAAATATACTCCCAGAGATAAAATAAAAGCAGGAATTAACAATAAATAAATTATAAAAACACTTCTTTTTAAACTTCTATCTTTTATGTAAACAGCAATTAAAATTGTTTAACAATATATAACAAGTGCAGTCCTTACTTGACTCATATATGCGCTAGTTAAAAAGATAACCAATAATAAAAAAGTAAAAACAGAAAATGGTTTGAAAGTTGAGTTCAACAACTTATTACTAACTAAAATGGAACCTATAGCTAAAAAAAGCAGACGGTAATGGCGAAACAAAAAGTCCGGTTGCCCTTAATCCATCCCAACTAACAAATTAATATTTTGACATTCATTCACTGAATTCAGTATTATTTATGGTTTTAGCCTCCAAAAATAAATTGTATCGCCATAAATTAGAAAAATCATCATTAAAAGCGATATATTGATAAATAAAGTCAACTTAGAAAAATTAAATAAAATTTACTCAATAAATATACTGAAATTATTTATAAAACATCAAAAGAAATTAGTTTTAGCTGTCTGCCAAGCCACCCTTATCAACTGGATTCAAAAAGGCATTGAGTTACTCAGGCCCATTTATCAAGCCATGCTCAGGCAAATGTTGCAATCCAGTGTGCTGGCCATGGACGAGGTGCCGATGAAAGCGGGCCGTAAACACAAAGGGAAAATGAAGCAAACCTATTTCTGGCCGATTTACGGCGAACAGGATGAGGTCGCTTTTACCTGGCCAACCTCCCGAGGGACACAACATGCTATTAGCCAGTTGTCTGGTTTTAGCGGTACCTTGCTCACTGATGAGTATGTCGCCTATGAAAAGGCGGTGACAAAGCTCAATAAACATGAGCACACGGTCACCCACGCGACATGCTGGGCGCACAGTCGTCGTATCTTTGAAAAGCGCTGCAAATGGAGCCCGATACTGCCCAGTAATCCCCTGACAAAAGCCTTGGCTTATGTGTTTGAACGGCAAAGACAATTGAGGGTGTTTCTGAGCAATTCGGATGTACCCACTGATACCAATCATTTATAAAGGGCACTGAGGGCTATACCCATGGGCCGCAAAAATTATTTATCCTGCTGGAGTGAATTGGGCGCCAAGCAACTTGGCATATTGCAAAATCTGATGGTAACGTGCCGGATACAAGGCATCAACCCTTACACCTATCTGGTTGATGTTCTGCAGCGCGTGGGTATACATCCATCCAAAGATGTTCTCGACCTGGTCCCCAGAGTCTGGAAAATAAAATTTGCCGACAACCCGCTGAAAAGTGATCTAAGCATACCCGCACCTCGCTAGTGCCTATTTAGGCTAACCGCCACAACATTTTACCGACTGGTCACCCATTTAGAAATACACCTTATAATGATCGCTTACCTTACTAAATCAGATCCATAAAACAATAAAAAACTACCGAAAACACTTAGAAAAATATATTTAAATTTAATTTGAAAGGGTAACTGTTTTAAATACAAGGCTATAAGGACAAATAAAAATAACAAAGGTGCACGGCTATTGGTATATAAAGGGGATACTGTAATAACAATTAGTAGGCTTACAAAAAAAGTCTACTTAACTTCTTAAAATACAAAAGCGCCAACGTTACTGGCACAATCATAACCTTTAAGGCACCGAATGTTATAGGATAAGATAGAGTGCCTTAGGCTCTAACGCCTCTTAGAGTAACAGCGTACGAATGAATAACGGCCTACCAGTGTTAATTAATTTTTCAATAAATGCGATGAAAAAATTATAATTTATTAAATATGAAATGACCGCTATCAGCATATAAGTAAATACATACATTTTAGCCCACATAGATAATTCTTTATGATTCATCCTTGATAATACTTGAATAAATATAACAATAGGAATCATGATATGTAGTATAAAAGATAGTGATAATGATATTTTGTGACTCTCGCTAAAAACATCTAGATTCATAACGAAGGTTATCAAATGCAACAGGCTTAGTCATACAACTCATATGAATCGATGGCTGCTTACAAAATGTATCACTGCTCGCCGCTTTCTCTTAAAGAAGATAATTCGCCAACCCCAACATTTTCCCTATACGGATATATGCACCCAAATTTGTGTGGTCAGTAGATGCAACAATTCTACAAAAAAATCCAATAGAAGAATAATCACCTATTTCCAGTCCACTTTTAGCCATCCCGCTTGACAAGCAAAAATTGCCAATTTTAACCCTTTTTCCCATATGTTATTTTGCTTTTATAAAAAATCTTGGTGCCGCGCCCAATCAATATATAGTTTAATTTCAATTGAGTAATGCCTGAAAGTAATCCTCTAAAAAGAGTCAAGGAATAAAAAATAATTTCGCATATAAAGTCGTATGTTGGGAGGTTGACGTGGTCAACATTTTTGGGACACCCCAGTTAAGCAACTTTTTCTAATCTAGTCATTTCCTGCTCATATTGATTTTAGCTTTTATACCCAAGATATGAATGCAGTCTGCGGCTGTTATAAAACATCGAGATATAATTCAATATGTTCTGTTGCGCTTAATTTCGTGTTTGGTAATTTTGCCATTGCAAGCGCTCTTGTTTCAGGCTCCCGAAGAAACTTTTTGCCAAAGCATTAACCCAGCAATCGCCATTTCTGCTCATGTTGCCTTTTATGCCATTCGCCAATAGTAATTTACTATACTGATGACTCACATATTGCGAGCATCGGTCTGTATGCATAATCAAACCAGTTTTGGGTTTACGCTGCCAAATAGCCATGCGCAGTGCATCCACCACTAACTGCGCTTTCATGCGCGAACTCATGCTCCAACCTACTACTTTTCGTGAATATAAATCAATCACAACAACTAGGTACAACCAACCTTCACGCGACCAGATATACGTAATGTCCGCGACGTAGATCTGGTTCGGCGCCAATATCAAACTGTCGCTTAACCAGATTGTCAAACAACGGCTTGTTGTGGTTGCTGTCGGTGGTGACTTTATACTTTTTGCGGTATTTCACCCACACACCGGCTTCATTCATCAGCTTGCGCGTCTTTTGGCGGCTAATGGCAAAGCCTAAGCAATTAACCGCATGTTTCATCCTGCGGCTGCCATAAAGGTTTTCAGCACCCTTTTCTATTTTCTTAACCCAATCGAACATCTCGCTATGAAGTGGGTAAATATCATCATCTTTCTTCTTTGCCCAGTGGTAATAACTGCTGCGCTTTACCTTAAACAACTGACACATTCGGTCAATTGGATAGGTTTTCTTCTTTCGAGTAATAAATCGTATTTTATTTGATTTCTTTAGCAAAGTAGAACGTTGCTTTCTTTAAAATGTACTTATCCATTTCAAGCTGGCCAACCTTTGCCTTAAACTGCTTAATCTCTTCTTGCACGGGCGTTAAGTTACCATTTCCACGAAACTCCTGTTCATTTTCCTTTAGCCAGCGAGTTATAAGATTTGGATTTATCCCCAGACTTCGCGCTGCTTCAGCTCTCGTATATTGTTGCTCAACCACAAAGCTAATGGCGTCTAACTTAAATCCTTTTGAATATTTCTTTCTAATAGTTATAATGCACTCCGGTTTTGAGTATTATCTCTTAACCAGTGTGTCCGCATCAATTAGACCATGTCAGGTCTTTAGATATAACTCTAAAATCAGGTCGAATCATTTTTAATATACTATTTATCATAAGTGCTCTTATTTCTAAAGAATCGATAAAACTTTATGTTGTTGGATAAAATGGCCAAGATTATTATCTCACTTCTGTTATTCCACTTCTTAAATTTAGGTTCATTGTCGAAACAATAATATTTGTGTGTTCGATGTAATTAAGTGTTTTTATATTCTCTACTAATTAGAGAAATTAACATGATAATTAATAAGTAATACAATGATGACGCAACATGTTGGACAGCAAAAACAGGAAAAACAGTTAAGTATGTACTCTGAATTATAGGTATTTTTTTAGTTTCTAAAGATAAAAAATTAGATTTGCTAATTGGTAGGAATTCAAAATATTTGATAAATAACAATAGC
>JBLIDR010000045.1:0-8331 GCA_047632655.1 Francisellaceae bacterium
CTTTTGGGTCTGATTTTAACGCTCAGGAATTATAGCATAATTTGTCGATCCACGGATAAAGCTGAAGAGCCAAAATATTCAGCCGTTTCTTCGGTTGCGACACGCATACTCGCAATGGTTCTAAAATTACCTTTAGCCACTAAAGCTTTGGTTGAACCTAAACTTGAGCCACCAAAACCAAGTTCAATATCTTGGTCTGTTTGGGTATAGGCGGTAACAACAATTCCTGCTCCACCCGCTTTATTCAACATTGGAATAAAGTCATCACCGATCACATCATTAAATTCATCAGGATGGATATATATTGGATCAAATTCTTCTTTTTCTTTATAACGTTTACCACAACCTGAAACCATATCAGCAAAAAACATTGAACCAAAGGTTTTGGATATTTCAGGATCAGACAAACCATCCAATAAGACTAAAAGGCATAACTTATCATTCACAAAATCATCAATAGTTAATAGTGGTAATAAACTTTTGCCATCAGGAGAAATCAAATCACCAAGGGTAGTTAGCTTTTCTAAAAAAGGTAATAAACTAGCTGTGATCTTATCGTAGTAAGTCTTTTCATAACTAAAGGCTGAAATAATACTGGCTAGCACATCATCGGTATCATGACTATCAAAGAAATTTAAGATTTTAACAGTTGTCTCAGTTTTACCCTGGCGATGGCGTGGTAGGGTTTCTTCATCATATTCAACGCCGTCCAAGATAGACTTAAATTCTAATTCATTTTTTTGTAAAAAATGGGCTGCATAAAGAAATAACAGTGAATCTAAGTTCAAAATATGTTTTTTAATCTCAGCAATAGTTTGATCTATTTTAAGTAGATCTAGAGCTTGAGTCACGATATAGACAAAACGCCAAGCAAAACTCGCAAAGGCTTGTGAATCACCACTAGATGGTAACTTTGAAGAAATACGCCCTGCTATTTCAGAAATCTTTTGATAAGAAGCAATTGGGTTATATCTGACAGAACTATCAGGAAAGCCTAAATGTAAAATTCTGACATCTTTGATGCGCCCAGTTTTACGTGCAGAAAGTAAAAAACGTTTGAATGATTGAGGATCACCTTTAGGATCAATCACACAGATAGCTTCACCTGTCGCCATATCCTGCTCAACATTGGAATCTAAAAATCTAGATTTACCTGAACGTGATTGGCCATATACCAACATATGTCCAATGCGATCATCAAAGTCAGTATAAATTGGCATCTCTGCATCGCTGCCCACACCATGAATATGTGGTTTTCCGCCTAATACTCCATCATTCTCTTTATGTTTCAGATAGTGGCTAAAAGATGTGATTGTTTCCAAATCATATAAACGTTGGGTGTGATTATTTTTCCAGCGGAAACCTTCACCAACATAAATCTTCTTTGGCTTAGCAAGATTAGATAATTGTTTAATACTGAGACTAAACTTAGGGGTTTTATTAATCATGATCTTATACTGAACAACTAATAAACCTTGAGCCAATCGACGTAGGGCAAATCCAGCTAAAACAGAACCAACCAACAAGCCATAAATTCTACTTATCATAAAAAATTGCGGTACAACCAAAAATGGCATCGCAGCACAACCAGCAACAAAAGCAGTGTTTAATTCAACCGCTGGCCTCAGTATCCCTTCCATGGGATGTGAGTGTTCGCTACGTCCAAACTTTTGGGCAAATAGCCTTAGTGGTTTAGTTATAACCATACTCACTGGAACATTCCTTCTGAGGTAATCATGATTGGATAATTATGGACATTAAAACGTTTCACAAATGCCTTACCATTCACTGGCAGATAAGCTAAATCAGCAGCCTGTTTTAACTCATCAAAGGCACTTTTATTTTTACAATTAACCACCATGGCGGTAACGTGTTGTTCTTTTAATTTATCTTGATAGTGTTTCAACCAAATATAGGAGTACTTATCACAACCAACCAAGGCGATTGGAAAGCTCATATCCTTAATTGGTTTGGTAGTTGGTTTAACCTTACCCACTTTTAGTTCTGGGGTGTTAACTTGAAATTGCTGCATAATATTTTTACGCAAGATATCTTTAACATCCGTAAATTTTGGGGTTGGTTTTACTTTTGTGGTATTAGCTAATACAGGCGTAGTTGTTCCTATATCTGCAATAACTACAGGTGCAGCAAACGCGTTAAACGTGAACGACATTGCTAACAACAACCAAAGATTATTCATTACTTAGACCTTACTCAGATCAAGTGAAATATAGTTACCGTGGTCGTCTTTATACAAACTACCATCAGTAACCTTATGTTTTAATCTCGCAACCAATTGTGCTACAAACAAACCACCTTGATTAATGGTAATGAACCCACCATTAACTAATGCTGAATTAATCCGCATGGCTTTTGCCCAGGCAATTATTTTTTCTGATGATGCGCCACTTATATCGTAAATGTCTAAACGCACATTTTGTTTTTTAAGCAACTGATTAATTAAGCCACTAATTTGGCTATCTAAACTCATATTCATTGTTTCGTTAGCATTGATCAGTAATACGTAAGTCGTATTATTGGTAATGATGCCAGCGTACTTGCTGGCTAAATTAGAGAAAGGATTATCGTAAGATACATAACTAGCTGGGCGTTGCCCTGCTAGTTGAATTGGGGTTTCGTTTGGATATAAACGTTGAATCATTTTTTGAAACATATTTTGAGCTTCAATCAATTGCTCGGCTGCTGCATGTTCATTTTGTGCTGCGGTTTCCATGTACTCATAGGCCTGAGCCTTATCACCTTGCGACAACTGATAGATTGCCATTAATACATTAGGGTCTTGTTTGACATCGCCATAAAGAAAACCTGTGGCTGAGTTTGCCCTCACATCCAAATACTCTTGGAATTTAGCTGTGCTCATATTCCATTGTTTGGCTAAAGCTTTTTGTTTTTTTTCAGATAATTCAGAAAATGAGGACACACTCATATTACTAAAATTGATACTTTCAGTATTAGGTGTGCCTGTTGTCGCATTCTCAACTTTCGCACTGGTGTTATTAGCACTAGCACTAGATGCCCAAGGGTGAGAGCCAGCAGCGTGAGCCGAAACTAAAGCTGTGGTTAACAATACCGCTAATATTTTTTGTTTATGTTTCATTGTATACCTTCCCCTACCGCACAAATCATGTCGCCTGATTTATAAACTCTTTGAGCAATTGGCACAGTTAAGTCGGTTTCTAAAATATTGGACTGAACACATGCTTTAGCATATCTAGCCCATTGTTGGGCTGCTAAGTCTTGGTCATAGGCTTTATTTGGTTTCACGCTATACATTGAACATCCAGCCATTAAAAGAACGCTGAGGCCAACTAAGCCAAACTTAAATACTTGACTCATAACACCACCACTACAATTTTATTTTTATCTGTAGCTGAGACAAAGGTTATATGCGTACCCATGTTTTTATGGCTTGAGTCTATACCAGTGGCGATCCAGTTATCGTAGTTCTGCCCTTGTGTAACCAAGCCGTACTGCATGTCGTTTTTGTTTTGCACGTTAATTTTTTGGACTCCGTTCCACCAATCAACACCTAATACCACAAAACTTAATACATCTGGATTGAGTTGTTTCTTCTCTTGAGCCTGGGCTTTTTGAATTGCCACCAATTGTTCAGAGATTCGACCTAAATAAGCATTGTACTGATCAGAATTAGAATTTAATGAGTTATTAATTAAAGCTAATTGTTGGGATATTGAAGATTCTAATTTTTTATAGGCTTGAATGCTTTCATCATTATTTGACTCTGCGATACCTTTCTGAATTTCTTTGCGCATTTGCTCAAACTGATATGCAAATTCCTTTGATGTTTGATCACTATGTCTGATCATTTCACCTTTTAAGCTATCAATTGCCACCACATAAGGGTTAGGTGCTTTTTTTACAAAGACGGCTTGATCAGGATTAGACATAACAATATTTTTTGAATGAGTATTACCACTAAAAACCACAATCAAAGTTGAAATCAATAAAATTAAGATAAATCCAGAACCAGCCAAAATATTCAAAAATATAATTTTTTGACGTTTTTCCATTTTAATATATTTGACTTTAGCTTTTGTTAGACCAACATTCAGTGACCTTGATAAGTTAGATAATTTATTTTGTATTATGGCTTTCATATTCTATTCTCTCTTACTTTTTAGAATGATCGGTTAGCACAACTTGCTGCTTAGATACTTGAGGTTTAGTTGGCTCAGCTTTTAAATTAAACAATTGATAACTTGGACGTAAACGGAAAGAAATCAGTCTATGAATAGGATCGTCTAAAACTTGAAAAGGCTTACCAACTAACCCGCTTAAGCCCTGCTCTATTGTGACATTTCTTAACGTGCGCAAAGATTCAGGTAATTGCTGGGCTAAAATGGCTTTTAATGCCGCACTCTGGGAACTTTGTGGCACAAGATTATAACCAGAAAAACGTAGTAAATATTTCACAGCTTGATCAATCGTAGTAACCTTGTGTTGAGGAAAGGTCATCGTTACAGTTTGTTGTAATAGATTTTTTTGGTAGGTGTTTAAACCAGCCTCACTCATTGTGTAACGACTTGTTTGAATGGTGGTTGCATAACCTATCGTTAAAGCCAAACCAGACCCTACAAGAGTTGATATAATTAAGTGTTTTGCTTTTTTATTATTGATTTTCATTTACTGATACCCTGAGTTAGAGCTGGATTAGCTTGTGTTACTGCTTTATTGGCCATTGAACTGCTTGGATTATCAGACGAGGCCTTAATATTCTGTTGCAGCAAAGTTGCAAAAGCAGCCTTTAAAAGCATTGGATTACTTATTTGCAACTGGTGGTATACCTGGTCAAAATATTTTCCTTCAATATTCCATCTCATCACAGCTAGATTTTCTTGAAGATTTGTAGAATCCAACATATGTGTCATACCTTCTTGGATTGATGCAGGTTGAAATTTAATTAGCGGTGATATTTTTTGTTTTACTTCTGGAGAAGGTGCTATGTTCTTTGAGTTATGACTGTTCTCAACAGCATATGAAGTTGACACCAAACAAGTTATGGATGATGAAACTAAAATAGCTTTCAAAATATTATTTATTCTACTGGTCATATCCCTATACTCTATGTTTTTTGGTTGCACTGATTCATTATGATTAAGTCAATATATTTTCATCGCTTTCTACAGCACCAATTTTTTTGATATGCGGATATCTAAGTATGTGGTCTATCAGTCTCATTCTTGCTTCTACTCTTTTTGATCTTCCATTTTCTGAGCAGTATTCCACTAGCTTTTCAGATATTTCTTTTGGTAATTGGAAGCTAATCCAGACTTGATCATGATCATTCATACAATTGCTATCCTTTCTTGTAAATTTATTAATACCTAAATGGTATTTCGATTGCTCCATTGTATACGCCTAAATAAATAACAACATCGTAGTAAATTAAATAAAACTGCGGTGTTATTATAGTATAGGTTATTGTTGGTGTTATAATAACAGCTATATGTCTATACACAAGATATTTATAATGATTTATTTGTGAAACTCGATAATTAGAATGACTTACCTTTCATATGTTGTCCGATATATAGGCTATATTCTGAGTAATATTCACAGTACCCTCACGAGACTCTAGCCTTTAATTGATATATCAGATATATTAAGCAAAACAATTTATATTATTTCCACAATGCTTGATTATTTTGAATCTAGGCTTTTATTTGCTATATACAAAAGAGAAAAAATGTCTCTATCTCAAATTGGATCACTATTCCATAGGACTTTATCAAAAGACAGAAAGGTAGCTTTAGCAAATTTAATTAAACAAGGATTAATTGTCGAAAAAGGCATTTTAATAGAGAACTCAAGGAAAGCCTCAAGAATTTATTTAATTACGCAAGAAGGTATCTCTAAAGCCTCGGAATTAGATGAAATTTGACACATCCTTGCTTTGCAAAATTAACCTAGCTGGAATGTAATGATGTAATCCATGTTCGTATACCATCAATTCACATAATTTTTTTCTACTTTTCCCAGTAAAACCTATTTTGTTTTTTATTCTAATAAAAATTTCGTCTATGGCTCTTTCTCTAGTGCCAAAATAATTACCTATTTGTTTAGAATTTAAATTTAATGAAGAGAGGCATAAAGAAATAAATTGTTTTTCAGTCAAATCTAAAAAACTATCTTTAATAATTAATGAATTCTGCCCTACTTTCATTTTCATTTCTTTGGATAATTTATTAGATAGTGAAATAGATAAGGATATTAAATCCATATTATCAACATACCAACCAAAAAAATTTGTTCCAATTAAAACTGAGCCTGAATATTTTGGTTTTTTAATAAAAATACTAGCAGCAAGACCTTGTGCAAAAAAATGAACATCTAATATTTTTAATGGTGCTCGAGTCTTTTCAACTAACCTATCTTGATCGTAAAAATCTTTGGCTGAATCTGAGGTTGAAGATTTTATTTCATAATCACTTAAACCAATAATAGAGGTCTTTGAACCAACAAGACTTAAATAATCTGAGTTAGTAGATGTGAAAATAGAATTTTTATTTTTACTTCCACTAAATACGCGTGCATTTTTGGGAGCTGTAATTAAATCACAACACATAACTACTGGTGTTTTCAAAACATATTATCAACAAATTTCAAGATAGTTATGACTATACAGGAAAAAAAATAAAAGTAAATACCACCAACATTAACACTACAATTCTGGTAGGAACTGATTGTGATTTACAGTTTTAGACCATATACAATCACAAATCCCATAATGCCACCATTCATTCACATAATTAACAAAATGGTGTTTTTTCATTAAATTAAATAGAATACGGCGATTGGCTTTTATAATTTTATCAGGCTTATTTTGAGGTACTAAATTTTCATAATAAATAGTATTAGCTTTTTCAGAAACATCATCAAATGAAGTACCCATATCCCAAAGATTACCAGTACTTATATCAAAAATAGTTAAGTCAATAACCGCCCCAGTGGTATGAGGTGGAATCGGATATTGCGATGGTTTATCTGGATCAGCAGCGAATTTCATTGTTTCTTCTATGATTTTTTTTTCATCGAAACGTGGGTTTGCTTTGCGTATACCTTTTTTAATATCTAAAAAAATACCTTTTTGCGTAGCTCTAGACCTATAAGCATCAAATATATGCACACCAGCATTATATTCACTTTTTAATATATAACTAATTTCTTCTATCAAAATCGCAACGCTAGATAACATAAATGTATCAGGATTTGTTCCTTGAATTTTATTTTCAAAGTAAACATTTTCACATCTAATTAAGCTACTTGAAACTACTGGTTCTAACGTCCCCTTTGAGATATTGGAATATATTTCTAATGGATTTTTAATATCATAGATTTGCAATATAGGCTGATTTTGAAAATCTGTCATATCTGGAGTACCCTGTATACTTGGTGTTAAATAAAAATAAAAGATATAGGAATTTATGATGATTGGAAAGAATAAATATGAATTAGATACGCCTTGTTTGGTGATAGACAAAGATAAATTAATTAGAAATATTAAAAGCATGTCTGAATATGCTAAAAATCATGGTAAACAAGTTAGGCCTCATGCGAAAACACATAAATGCCCAGAAATATGTAACATACAATTAAATAATGGATGTATAGGAATATCTATAACAAAAGTTTCTGAAGCCTTAGCTTTAGCCAATGAAGGAATTAAAAACCTGCTAATTACATCACCTATAGTCACGCAAAATAAAATTAATATATTTTCAAAAATATTAGATTTAGCTCCTGAAACAATATTGGTAATAGATTCAGAAATAAGCCTAAAGATGGTGAGCAACTTAGCAGAAACAAAAAAACAAAAGATAAATATCATCGTTGATATAGATGCTGGTATAGGACGAACAGGAATAGATTTTGCTAGCGCGATAGATCTAGCACTTGGAGTGAACTCAAAACAATATTTATTATTGAAAGGTATACAATGCTATGCAGGACAAATTCAACATGTGCTTTCAAATAATGAAAGATCAAACTTATCTCGAACCTTATTAAACAAAGCAGGATCGATAAAGAGACAAATTGAGGAATTAACAGGAATAAAAGAATTAATCCAAACAGGATCTGGAACAGGAACATATGAAATTGACTGCAATATTAAATCAGTAACGGAAATTCAGCCTGGTTCATACACCGTTATGGATCAAGAATATTTCGGAATTGAATATAATGAAAATAAATTTTTACCGTCCATGACGATACTAACAACAGTTATAAGTGCTAATCAATCAACACATGTAACAGTAGACGCAGGTACAAAAGCTATTTATAAAGAAG
>JBLIDR010000046.1:0-8320 GCA_047632655.1 Francisellaceae bacterium
AAATTGATTAATGGGAATACCATTAATAGTAATATTAGCTCGTTGCCCACGAATATAAAGTAGTGGATTTCCTCCAGTATTATTATAGTTCTGTACGCCTGAAATATTATTGATTGAATTACTAACAGTCTGGCTGGCACTTTTAGTAATGAGTGACTTAGTTACTCTAAAATCGCTAGAACCCTGAGTAAAAGGTAATTCTTGATTTGCTATATTCTTATTCGTATTTTCTGTCTTACTATGGTCAAAAATAAGTGTGGGCAGGGTATATACCACACTATCTGAATTATTTTTATCTTCCCCGAACAAAGGGTTACTGGCTATGCTAATGCAAGCTGCACAAGCAACATGGATTGATATTTTTTTCATGATGTTCCTCTTTGGTTTAGTTTCCCGTAAACCATCTACATATGTAGATGAAGGCGTATTCGGGGCAGGTCTCCGGACTTATCTTTCAAGAACCTTCCCATATCTCGCGATACAGTGGTTTGCTCTACCTTTGTTAAAATCAAAGGCAATTTACCGTTGCGGGTGCAGTGTCAGCATTGAACTGACTTCCCTTTTCACACATGCGTGCACCTAAATGACGTCAAATATAGTCTAGACAAGAAATAAAAATATTGTTTAATGGTTATAAAATTCTAATATTTTAAACTGATTAATCTATATTTCTGATAAAATATTCATACTAAAAATATAATTTATATTATTGTGGATATTAGCTCTTTAAACAAACCTCAAGCTCAAGCAGTCAAATCTGAAAATGAAAATATTTTAGTTCTAGCTGGTGCTGGAAGTGGTAAAACACGCGTTTTAACTCAACGTATCGCCTGGTTTTGCCAGAATGATAACATTTCACCAGCAAGCATATTAGCCGTAACATTTACCAACAAAGCGGCTAAAGAAATGCGCAATCGCGTGGAAAAATTACTTGGCCATTCCACTTTTGGACTTTGGATTGGTACTTTTCATGGTATTGCTCATCGCTTATTACGCCAACACGCCGAAGAAATTGGCTTAGACCCTAAATTCATAATTCTAGATCAAGATGACCAATATCAGAGCATAAAAAGAATTATTAAAGAATTAAATTTAGATGATAAAATATATCCGCCACGTGTGATTCAAGGCATCATTAATAGCTGGAAAGATGAAGGCTATCGTGCGATAGAAATTCAAGATCAAGCTAAGAAATATGACTATAATCATGTCAGAATATATCAAGACTATGAAGCTCGATTAAAATTAAATCATGCGATAGATTTTGCTGATTTACTTTTGTACACTTTCGAACTCTTCCAACAAAATGAAAATATCAGACAACATTATCAAAACCGCTTCAAGATGATTTTGGTTGATGAATTCCAAGACACGAATAAAATTCAATATCAATGGTTAAAGTTACTGGTTAATGAACACAATACTATCACGGCTGTCGGAGATGACGACCAATCAATTTATGGCTGGCGCGGCGCTAAAGTTGAAAATGTTCAGCGCTTCACTGAAGAGCTAAGCCCTGTTAATATCATCCGTTTAGAGCAGAATTACCGCTCAACGCAAAACATCCTCAATGCTGCGAATGCTGTGATAACAAACAATCCAAATCGGATGGGTAAAACGCTTTGGACAGAAATTGAACCAGGTGAAAAAATTGATTTATTTGATGCGATTAACGAACGTGAAGAAGCGTCATTTATTGTCAGGCAAATTCAAAAAGCGATTGATATTGGTAACAAACCTGATGATATGGCAATACTATATCGTTCCAACGCTCAATCACGTGTATTAGAAGAAGCATTGCTGAAAGAAAATATCCCTTATCGAATATATGGTGGTTTACGTTTCTTTGACCGAGCCGAAGTAAAAGATGCGCTAGCATACCTACGCTTAATGGAATCTAAAGCTGATAATTTAGCTTTTGAAAGAATAATAAATATTCCTTCACGCGGTATTGGAGCTAAAAGTTTAGACAAATTAAGAGAATATGCGATTCGCCATCAATACTCATTGTGGCAATCAGCACGTGACGTCATAGAACTGAAGCTACTTTCATCAAAGCCTCTGAATGCCCTTAAAAATTTTTGTGAACTAATAGACTCTTTAGAAAATAAAGTAAACGATTTATCTCTTGGACAAACGGTTAAACAAGTCATTGAGCATAGCGGTTTATTAGAGCATTATAAACAAGAAAGGTTTGAAAAATCAGCACAAAAATTAGAGAATTTACAAGAATTAGTGAGTGCCGCTACTGATTTCACTACCTCATCTGAAGACGTAAATCAGGATAACCTAGTGCAAGAATTTCTTAGTGTTGCCGTCCTTGAATCTAGTGAAAAGCAAGCTGACAAAAATGCTATATGTGTTCAATTGATGACTTTACATTCAGCCAAAGGCCTCGAATTTCCATATGTCTTTATTTCAGGCTTTGAAGATGGTTTGTTTCCATCAGCTCGGTCTCTAGAATCAGAAAGCAAATTAGCTGAAGAACGACGTTTATGCTATGTCGGCATGACCAGAGCCATGCGTAAATTAACCATTAGCTACGCTAAAATACGCCACCAATATGGCACAGCTAGTTATCAAAGACCATCAAGATTTGTGAAAGAAATACCTAATGAATTTATTCATGAAATAAAATTGAAGTCCAAAACAAAGTCTGCTAAGACATTTGGATTTGGAGTCTCACCAGAGATATTTTTGAAAAGCCAAGAGAATAATGCTACCTTTAAAACAGGCGATTTTGTATCACATCCAAAATTTGGTATAGGGGTTTTTGAAAAGCAAATTGGTGAGGGTGATAAAATGCAATTATATGTTAACTTTAAAGGCGGATCTGGAAATAAAGTTTTAATCGCTAAATATGCCAGACTAGAAAAATTATAAGGGTTTACTGTGAAATACGAACATGATGTATTAATTATTGGCGCCGGTACTGCTGGTCTGACTGCCGCTCTTCGACTTGCAGATCATTTAAAGGTTGCGGTAATCTGCAAAGCTAAACTAGGTGATGGATCGAGCCTGTATGCTCAAGGTGGTATCGCCGCGGTGATGGATGATGATGACACTTATGAATCACATATTCAAGACACACTTAAAGCTGGCGCCGGGCTGTGCAATGAAGAAGCGGTAAGGCATACCGTAACCAATGCTAAAGGATGTATTGAATGGTTGGTTAAACAAGGCGTTGAATTTAACTTAGAGAATGAATTCGAAGGGAAAAAACAATTCCATCTAACACTAGAGGGCGGTCATTCACGCCGTAGAATACTCCATTCCCACGACGCGACTGGCAAAGCAGTACAAACGACACTATCTCGCCTAACTAAAGCACATAAAAATATTAATATATTTGAAAATCATAACGTTATAGATTTAATAAAATATAAGCAAGAATGCATCGGCGCTTATGTGTTTAACACACATACAAATAAAGTAGAAACATTTGAAGCTAAAGCCACAGTTCTGGCTACTGGCGGAGCATCAAGAGCTTATGCCTACTCAACTAACCCTGTTGTTTCCAGCGGAGATGGCATAGCAATGTCCTATCGCGCGGGATGCCGTGTAGCCAACATGGAGTTTAATCAATTTCACCCTACCTGTTTGTATCACCCAAAAGGCAAGGCCTTACTATTAAGTGAAGCTCTCAGAGGAGAAGGCGCAGTTTTGCAACTTGCTGATGGCTCATCATTCATGGATAAATACCATGAGTTAGCGGATCTTGCCCCAAGAGATATTGTCGCCAGAGCCATCGATAACGAAATTAAAAAACGTGGTATTCATTGTGTTTACTTAAATATATCTCATCGCCCTAAAGAATTTATCATAAAGCATTTCCCAACTATATATAAACAAATGCTGACCTTTGATATTGACATAACTAAAGATCCTATCCCGGTGGTACCGGCCGCTCATTATACCTGTGGTGGTGTTATGGTGGATGAATATGCTCGCACAGATATTACAGGTTTATACGCTGCAGGAGAAGTTACTTATACTGGATTACATGGTGCAAATAGAATGGCTAGCAACTCACTGCTTGAATGCTTAGTCTATGCTTTTTCTGCGAGTGATCACATCTTAAAAAGCATTGGTTCTTTTATCACACCTAAATCAATTTTAGATTGGGATGATCGCTTAGTCAATGAAGCTGAAGACAACATATTAATACCACACAATTGGGTCGAGTTAAAAGGATCAATGTGGAATTACATGGGTATCGTTAGGAGTGATCTTAGATTAGAGAGAGCATCTAAACGCATTCAATTAATTAAAGAAGAGGTTTATGAGCATTATTCAAAATATAAAATCACTAGCAATCTATTGGAATTACGTAATCTGATTTTAGTTGCAGAATTAATGATACGCTCAGCTAAAAGAAGAAAAGAAAGCCGAGGATTACATTACACTCAAGATTTTCCAAATAAAGATGAACGTTTTTTAAAACCAACGGTCATTAATCCTAAGGCATACTAAAGCTTTGTAACATTTTGTCACCATTTAGGATCCAAAACTCCATCGTCGTTGATAACCAGCGCTATAATCTTCCACCCAGCAGAGGGCGATATAACCGTATCAGGCGAGAAAATTCTGATTTGTTGCTTTGAATCAACAGCAAATAAAGGCATTATATTATTACCATTTAGCGCCATGTATTCATCCCAACCGAAAGCAAACGTTAAAGAAGTAGTTTTAATATTAACATCAAATCCAAGCATTTTCTCAAGATCTTCATAGGTTACATCTTTGGTAAATAAACGCTTACTATACTTTTTATTAATTTCTTGTGGCCCATCATTTTTACCAGAAGTAGGTAATACAAATATAGTATTACTACCAAACTCACGACGATATTTAACTGCTGAAATACTATTCATTTGACCATCACTAGAAAGTCCAATCATTCGCCCTATACCAACCAAATCTAAATGCCAAGCAGCATGATCTGATGATGGACTTCCGTAATAACAATTTAAACCGTCAAGCTTAGCAGCTTGGACATCCTTCCAATTAACATCAGACATCTGTACCGACAAATCCTGTGCTGCCAAAGATTTTGCGATCTCACGGGCAAATTTATTCGCACCTACAATTAAAAATCCTCGAGGATCAGGTTCAGAAACTTTTAGAATTCTTGCTAATAGCGGCGCAGTTAAGCTCTCGATAAAAACAGTACCAATAATAATTAAAAAAGTGACGGTGCCTAACAATCTCCCGTAGAGTTGATAATCAATATTACTTGACGGCAATGCCATGATTTCAATTGAAAAAGCGGCTGCTACAGATGCTGCAATAATGCCTCTAGGGGCAATCCAGCCCAATAAAACACGCTCTCTCCAATTCAAAGTACTACCTAAAGTACAAAAAAAAGAGACGATTGGTCTAACCAAACACTGAAGGATTAATATCATTAGAATTGCTGGAAATATAACTGATTCAAATCCAGTAAAGGTAATATTTGCGCCCAAAATAACAAATAAAATTGAGATCAATAAAATAGTTAAATTTTCTTTAAAATCAACAATTTCATCAATATTAGTATTTCGCATATTACCGACTATAATTCCCATTATAGAAACAGTTAGTAATCCAGAACCGTTAAATACAGCTTCAACTAAAACAAAGGTTATAATAATGACACTTAAAACAAAAAGGTTAGACAAATAGTCTGGCACCCAATGTCTTCTCAGAACAAGCCCTAGTAAATAACCTGAAATGAGACCAACAATAATTCCAGTTAATATAATCGCAATCACATGCCATACTGCATCAAATCTACTGGCATTACTAATCGCTATAAAGACAACAACAGCTGACAAGGCCCCTAAAGGATCAACCAACATACCTTCCCATCTAATGATATTAGCAATATTTTTAGTTGGCCGCACACTACGCAATATTGGAATGACTACCGTAGGTCCGCTAACCGAGGCAATTGCCCCTAACATAGCAGCAACTTGCCAAGGGAAATTTAATAAATAGTGACTTAACACTGCAGTACAAACGGCCGTGAATAATAAACCAATTGAAACAAAGTTTCTAACAACCTTGCCACTACCTTTAATTTCTGAAAATTTCAAAGACATACAGCCTTCAAATAATATGATTGAAACAGATAATGAAACCATTGGGTAAAATAATCTATCACCAAAAATATAAATTGGATTAATAAGCGCTGTATGAAAAACTAATTCAGAAATAGGTCCAAAGATAATACCAGAGGCCAACAAAAACAATATAGCTGGTAATTTAAGCTTCCAAGAAAACCACTGACTGGAAATAGCTAATAACATAATAAACATTAAAGCGATTGGGATACTAAAGAGCATATGTTTTACTTAAATAAAAAAATGATAGATTTTTCTTATTAATCACGCAACCCTTTTACATTTTGTTTCTTTCATAAATAGCAGTCCATAAATAAATGAGATAGCAAAAAATATTATCGTAATACTTAATGATAATTTATAAGCTAATATAGCATTATGGCTTGTTAATAATACTATTTGATTGCCATGTGTAGAATCTCGCAGTGGCCCAGAGAAAAAACTAATTAATATACCCCCAATAATCTGGATAACTGTAGCACCTAGCAATATGAACATATTATTAAAACCAATTGTTGTTCCCTCCAACTCATGCGTTACATTTTCAATAACCGTTGGAAATGTTAATGATTGCGCTCCAGCGGATAAGCCAATTAAAAAGAACAAAATACAATATACAAGCTTTGAATCTATAGGTAGCCATAAAAACATAGCTGTCGTGATTACACCCAAAAGACTACAAGCTAACAAAACTATTTTACGTTTTTGCAGACGGTCAGAAACATAACCTATAAAGGGGCTTCCAAAACCAAGACCTAACCAAAGGAAGGCGACAACAGCAGCTGAATCTACTGGTGCAAATCCTAAGCGCTGTAAATATGTCATACCAAATAGAGAGCCTAATAATTCAATTGATCCGTAGACAAAAAATGAATAAATAGCAATAACCCATAATTGCTTAATTTTAACCATTTTTTTCAAATGACTGAGCACGTTATATTTTTCTTTCTTTGTATTACTACTAGAAACCGGCTTCCCATCTCTCACTACAAAATAGAACAAAAGCGCTAAAATAACTCCAAAGCCCACAACAAAATAAAATATAAAACGCCAATCACCATGTGTGTCCTGCAAAGCTAAAGTTAAAGGCACACCTGCTATCAATGGCCCAACCATACCTAAAATCTGAGTCATTCCACCCATAAAACCTAAGTGCTTATGTGGAAACCATTCTAGAATAATTTTAAACATCAAAACATAGCCAAAAGCAGCACCAATGCCAATGATAAAACGGCCCATCCAGGCCATTAGTACCGTATGAGCTAAGCTAAAAAATAACGCGCCAAAAGCCGTTATTAAAATGGCAATCCCACCCATTTTACGTACGCCATACTTATCAACTAAAATTCCAACAGGAATTTGCATGAGAGAATAAGCTAAATAAAAAGCCGATGAAATTAGCCCTACAGTCGCAACATCTATATCAAGGTCAATTCTAAAAAAGCCTTCCATTGGCCCCATAGAGGCGCGACAAAAAAATTCATATAAGAAAAAACTACCAGCCAAAATAAAAAATATCCAACCTTTTAACATACTAGAAGAAAAAAGGGATGTGGATTTATTATTATCTAAATGCATAAAATACTCAAATACTCCACTAGAACAAATAAATGTATCAAAATATATTCCGTACTACAAGATTAATTCCATGCTAGAATAAAAACACTTGCTGCTTACCAAAAAAGATCTTATCTAATGCTATATGAAACAGACACAAAAAACTTAATTCCTTTTCTTGAAAAAGCATTAAATTATGCCAAAGAATTTGGTGCAGACCAATCAGAAATTTCAGCATCTTATACGACGGGTTTTATTACCACAGTTAGAAAACAAATTGTAGATTCTTTAGAAAACACACAGGATAAGTCCATCTCGATTAATGTCTATTGCAACAAACATAAAGGCTCAAGTTCGACCTCTGATTTTTCCGATGATGCGATTAAGATGTCTGTAAAACGTGCTTGTGAAATCGCTAAATTTACCAGTAAAGATAAATTTGCTGGCCTAGCTGATATTAAATATTTAACTCCGAATAACTTAAACCTTGATCTTTATCACCCTTGGAAGGAATTAAACACTTTAAAAGCCATTGATATCGCCACTGAATGTGAAGCACACGCTTTATCAAATAAGCAAATTTCAAATACTGAAGGGGCGACAATTGAAAGCTATAACAGTGTTTATGCCCAAGCGAACTCGCATGGATTCATGCATCA
>JBLIDR010000047.1:0-8318 GCA_047632655.1 Francisellaceae bacterium
GTAGGTCTCTAATGAGTGTTATGTTTTCGTCTGCTATAGACTTTACAAAAACGATATTTCTTTCACCCACACCTGCTTCTAACAAATCGATTTTTAACCACCCTCTAAATATTTCCCATGGTGATACGATGGTTTTTATTCCTTCTGTAATTTTAACCGTTGTTTCTGAAAACTCCATTTTTGTAATTATAGGCTCAGGAGCTTCATCTATAGACGGTGCATCGTCAAACAATAAATAAAAAGTTTTACCGGTAAAGTCATTCACTTCCCATGTATTATCATAATTTATTTCATTACTAAACGCTGTATGAGACATAACCGTTAGATCTTTGTCAGCAATAGGAACTGATAATGAAAAATCTGAAGACGTATATAAGAATTGGTCTGTTTCTTTCTCACCATTAATTTCAAAAATGAGTTTATCACCATTAATTTTATAATTTGCAGTCGAGTTATTCATCGTAACTTGACCATTAGTAAATGTGGCAACTCTTACCCCCTCCATAGCAAAAAAAGCAGAGTTTAGACTACTAACATAAACCTCTCCATTTTCTAGAAAGACAGATAGATCAGTTACTGCATTTTCATGGGTTACAACCTCGCCATCAACAATTATATTAACCGTGTCTAAATCAACATCGCTGTTAGCTAAGTCTGACATAACATATTCGTTAATTGCTGATGCTGTAATGTAAAGATCAGCAATATCATTTTCATCTTTATTTGTTGCAAGTTGAGTTGCGATTCCCCTTGCTAGTGCATGTACGTGCGATTTTTCATCGACACTTGAGGCAACATAATCACCATGAATTACAGATTCAGGTAAATTTAAATAAGACGCTATGTCGCTCATCGACTTGGTTTCATCAAGCACATCAAGGGTTGTATAAGGTGTAACAACATTAGGCGTATCTTCTGAAATATCGGCAACCATTTGGTAGCTTCTACCGACAAAGCCAACGCCATCTGCGTCTTGTGTTTGCCCCGCAATTATTGTTGCAACAATTTGACCCGCAGTGGTGACACCCGGTATGGTAATAATGCCGTTTTCATCAGTAACACCGACACTTTCACACGTACTTCCTACTTGAGGAATAATACAAATATTAGCATTACTTAAATAGCCATCAATTACACGGTATTCAATCGCAGTTGGCGTTGACGTATCAGGTGATGTATGAGTTGGCGTATTTTCTGCACTGCTATCAGAGCCTCCGCCGCCACATGCAACAAGTGATAAGGTTGAAATGGTAATAAGTGATTTTAGTAGTATTTTTTTCATTATCAGTTCCATAAGTCATGTAACCGCTAAAAGTAACGGTTTATTTTCTATGGAAAACTTAAGGGTTTCGTCAAGATAAAACCAACGACGTAATTAAACTAAAAAACCACATTAAATTTTAATTTATATATTCTCTATAAATTGAACATATTCCTATTTACTCATATGCCTTAGTGCTCTAAAGTCAGCGAATTAATGAAAAAAATGATAGGCAATTTAGTAGTGAAGCTTTACGATATATTTACCCACGCAATTTCTCTCCCTGAAAATCAAGTAACTCAATTTATTAATGAAACCTGCCAAGATGATCATGCACTTAGAGATCAAGTGAATGCTTTAATGGTGAACGATAACGGCGCCTCAGATGCACATGAATGGTCAGAATTAATTGCAAAGCAATTTAATGGTTTAGTCTCAGACATTACTTCATTAACAGGTGAACAGTTTGGAGTTTTTAAGTTAAAACAGCTAATTGGTCTAGGCGGAATGGGAGCTGTTTATCTTGCAGATCGTAATGATGAAAAGTTTGAGCAAAAAGTAGCTATTAAAGTTATTAATCAGCAACTTGAAAGTATTATTGGTAAAGAAGCCTTGATCCGCGAAGCCAGTTTTATGGCGAAACTAAATCATTCAAACATTGGTAAAGTATTCGACGCAGGGGTTACTGCTAGTGGTTATTCTTACATCGTCATGGAATTTATTGAAGGAGACTCAATTTCAACACTATGGACTAATGATGACATTAGTCTTAACCAAAAATTAAAAACATTTTGTTCTTTATGTGACGCTATTCATCACGCACATCAAATGCAAGTTGTTCACGCCGATTTAAAGCCATCAAATATTTTTATTAATACTGCAAATGAAGTGAAAGTACTCGATTTTGGTATTGCACGGATGTTTGATGGCTCTTTGGATGAACCAAGTCAAGCGTTCCAATCATACGTAAAAGCCCTTACCGCGAAATACGCCTGCCCAGAAGTAAAATGCGGAGAGCTCCCTAATACCTATAGTGATATTTATTCGCTAGGTAAAGTTTTTGCTGATCTACTTTCATTTACGCCAAGTACAATACAAAATAAAGAACTGAAGGCTATTGTTGAAAAGGCCACCCAACAAAATTATCAGAATAGATACCCATCTGTATTAGATATTAAATATGATATTGAGCGCTATTTAAATCACCGTGTTGTTATCGCTTATCCGGCTAGTAAATGGTTTAAATTTAAAAAGTTTATTACTAAACGTCACCCAATCCCCGCACTCACTACAAGTATAGTATTTAGCGTTGTGACTTATCTAGCAAGTAATCTTTATTTTCAACATGAAAATCTAAAAATAGCCAAAGCAGAATCAGACTTAACTGTGAATAAACTTTCCCAGTTACTTGAAATGGCAGATTTAAAAAAGAGTAATGGAAAAGAACTTTACGCTAAAGATCTGCTTGATAACGCTAAGCGATTAATTACCGAAGAAGAAAATTTAAGTAGTGATTCAATCGCTAAAATTAAATATTCACTTGCAAATAGTTATGAATCACTAGGCATAATGTCGGAAGCTAGTTCATTGTTATTGGAAGTCATCAATAGTGTTGCCAATTTGAACAACAAAGACATCGCATATAAAGCTGGCGAAAAGTACATTCTTCAACTTCTTTATTCAAATGAAGTTCATCTAATTAAGCCGAAAACAAAAATTTTGATAGAGAACTTAAGCTTTACCAGCTTAGGTGATTTGCCCGACACATTGGCTCAGTCAAAATTTTATCATCAATATTTAAATGGTGTGAAGTATCATTTTCATCAAAGTAGACCCAGCGCTTTGGGCGCTCAGCATGTCAAATTACTAAGAAATATGAAAGAGCATTATTGGAAGGAACTAGAGCAAGATACTAAAGGTAGTATCTCTGGGGCTTTAGCGGGAGCTTTATTAAACCAAGTACATAATGGTATTGAATTCAGTTTTGAACAAATAGAACAAGCTACATTCAATAAAAAATCATCCCCTCTTATCAATGAGGCAGTAGAGGCACTAGAAGAGTCAATAAAATGGTATCAGTTACAAAACAATCAAATTGCCATAATAAAAATGAAAATGATATTGGGAAGATCTTTGATTGAGCTAGATAGTTTTCATGAAGGAAAGAAGCATATGGAAAGTGCTTTATTTTCGTTGCAAAAAATCATTGGAAAATCACATCCCAACAACATTCAGTTTTATCGAATAATGGCAGGTTTTTTTTCTTATGATGCACCAAGACTAGGCGTTGATTATGCATCATTAAGTGTTGAACTTGCAAAAAACAACTTGCAAGTTCAACCTGGGCAATACGTAAATGCATTAGATGCTTTGTTATTCTCCTTGCTAAATTACGGTGATTTTAACCAGTACTCTACTGTATCTAGCGAGTTATTTAATTATTACTTGGCTATTCCTAATGAAGCAAGAACTATTGACTCATTACATGTTGTAGCAAAGATCATTGAAAATTATACCTATTTATTTGGAGAGTCACCTTTAAAAATTAGCCAACTGTCTAAGCAAGTTAATCTCGATTTTGAACGGCTTATTCTAGGTAATGAAAAGCTCCCTCAAAGAGTTAAAAGACTAGTCAATAGAAATTTCTTAACTTTTCTGAATGCTCTTTCTCAAGGGGAAAAAATGGTTGATGCTCGTATTCCTTACCTTAAAAATACTTTAAAACAAAAAACCAATAATGCTCGTGAAGCTTTTTTTAATAAGAAACAGCAATTAGAACTAAGGCTTTTAACTATAAAATTAACTACAGGTTCAACTAGTTTACAAATAAAAGAGGCGCTACCTCAATTTTTATGGAGCGATAAGGAGTTAAAACAATCCTCATATCGACTTGATGTATTAATAAAAAAGGCTTCAATCAACCAGATATTGGGAAACAAAGAGGACGCAAAAAAACTACTGACAAAAGCAGAAAAACTACTAAAAAATAAAGCGTTGTTTGAGGGGAATGGATGGAGTAAATTGTTATTGAGTATTAGATCAAGAAGCGATTAGAATAAAAACAGCTCAACTTCGATATACAAAAACCATAAATCTGACAGAAAGCGTCAGAAATTTATACTTTATAATCGACGAGTAAAACCATGAACCAAAGTGACGATATAAACCATTGATATAAAATTATAAAAATCAAAAAACTTAACTATAGCAAGCCACCCGCGATTAGGTGGTTTGTTAAAAGTACATTTAATAACTTACTCTGAAATTTAGGGATGTACACTTGAGTTATCACTAGGGAATAAATAATCAAAATAAAGTTGCGGTTATTTTATTATTTTACGTCTATCCCTAATCACATTGACTCATATTATTATTAAAAAAAATAATAAGATAGAATGAATCAATGAAAAAATTATTAACACTAGTATTGTTCAGTTTGCTTTGTGGCCAAGTATTAGCAAAAGAGTCATATTTATACGAAGGTTTACCTGACCAATGGAAAAACAAAGAAATAACTTCGTATACCGCTAGAAACCCTATATTTGCATCTGAGGATGTATATTTTCATTTACTTGCTAAGCACTATTTAGCAAAAGATCTAACTGATTATGAGTTGGCAGAACATTTAGCCGCTTACCTCCCTAAATATAAAGACTACGCGTCAATAAGTAACTCATTAAGGCAACGTAAATATTTAAGAGAAAATGTACTTCCAATACTTGATACATGGAGCAAGAAGCATAGTAGTTTTAGCGATTTTCCTGAATATATTTCGCTTGATATCCCTCAAAAATATAACAGAAATACAGTTATTGAAAAAAAATTAGAGATTTGGGTGGGTTATACATATGACCCTGCCAACAGAAACCAATTAAGCGAGTCAGCCGAAGGAAGAATTCACTCTAACTCTTTTGGTATTTCACATACCGCTAGAAATAATAAATATGCTGACCAAGGTATTGAACCAACCTGTACACCTAACGTGAAAATTAAACTACAAGACAATTTTTTCATAAAACCAAAAATCAACGTCTCAACAAAACAAAATTCGGCATTAAGACGATTTACAATAGGTAATAACGTGAGAAATTGCTTTTTAAAACATAAGGCGACGTCGGAAGACCAAGCTATTGATATTTTAGATAAGCTAGAAAAAGGACATATTTTCTCATGGATTGTAAAACTTGATATAAATTCATATGCTTCTAAATACCTAAAAAACATAAAGAATGGAGCTTATGAACAATTTATCGAAACATCGTTAGATGCGGTTGTAGAAGGATTTATTATATACGAACCTAGTGGTAAGGTTATATTTTCATCTTTATCTGAAGGCAATGTATTATCAAAGGAAAACTCAGGTAAAAATGTAGAAAAAATTATTAAAAAAGTTGAAAATACTCAAGCTAAAACCAACCATGTAGGGAAATTAAATTTAACCTGCGATATATCAATAAACGATAAAGGAAGTTTCTTTTCAGGACAACACTACATCGGTATCCAAAAAATGACTAACTTACCCAGTAATACAAATGAGCTAATAGCTAAACAGGTTCGTAGCGAAGGTTTTCCACTAGAAATAATAGAGTATGGATCTAGTAATGTCATTCATGCAAAACAGTGGGCAAGTGAAAAAAGAACACGAGGATACGATTACATTATTACGGTAAATAAGACTGATATTGAAATTACTTTTAAAACACCAATGGGCGTTATAATCGATAAAAAAGATGTGAAAACAACATTTTGTAATACTATCGAAAATATTTAAACCCCTTTTGAGATAATTAATGTAATAAAGCACTAACTGTTATTTAAGTCGTTTTACTTTTTACTCATAACATAATGCTTGGCTTTCGTTGTTCCATAGTCGAGTATTTTTCATTAAAGGAACTAAAAATAAAAAGGATTATAAACATGAAAGGTATATTTTTATTCGAATCGATGCTTACTCCCAAGATAATAACATTTGTTTATTGGTTGTTATTAGTCGCAGCGTTAGTCTCTGGTTTAACTACAATGTTCGGTGGTTATCAAAGTAGCATTCTGGGCGGCTTAGGTATTATTATCGGTGGCGCTGTTGGTGCCAGAATTTGGTGCGAACTGATGATTGTTTTATTCAAGATACATGAAAACCTGCAAAAGATTGTTAATAAATCAGACTCCGAAGCTTAAGAGGTTTTTATAATCATCAATATAAAAATTGGCTACACATATAGCATGTAATGTTAGTCAATTTTTACTTATAATTTCTGCTTCAACCATGCCTTAGAAAATCGAAGGTCATTCTCGACCGTTCTTAACGACACATCTTGCATACGCGCTATTTCTTTATTTGAGCGTTGAGCAAAATATCGTAGTTCAAGAGACTCTGCTTGCCTTGGAAAGTCTTTTGACAATTCATCAATGTGGTGTGCTAACGACATAATATCTAGGCTACTTTCAAAAGGAGTGACTGCTTGTGTCAGTGCGCTTTTTGACGTAAGCCTTGTATTGTCTAAATTTCTAGATTTGGTTTCAACTAACTTTCGATGACTATCAATAAAAGTATTTCTGACTGCGGCGTTTAAGTATTGATAAAACTCTCGCAATGTATCTATTGGTAAAGTAGATTCCGCGTTAACTAAGCGAATATAGACATCATGTGCTAAATCTGTCGAAGACTGAGATATGATAGCCGTATTAGCATTGTCGGGAAGTTTTTCACGATGCTTTATCGATAGCTCTTTTATTTTTTGGTAGGCAATACCCATTAACGTTTGTGTCGCTTGATGATCTTTATTTTGCCAGCCTTGAATTAGCGTAATTAGTTCTGGTTCAGTCATTATTATTGATAATACTCATAATTTTTTCTGCTGACATAATGCTTAATATTCCTGTCTTTTGCAATGTATCTGCCCATAATTGATTGTTAACCGAGAACGGCTTATCAACCTGATTATGGCCATGAAATACAGCATCAACACCTTTGATTTTAGCTTTACTGATTCCATTAACAACGAGACGATTCCATATATAAGGATGAATATCTTCAACAGTTCTATTCTCAAATACTCCCCATGTTTCAGGTGCATCAGCATGAACTACTCCAATATTCCCATACTGAGTTTCTACAGTTATGGCCAATGGCATCTGTATTCTAATTAAATGCCCCCAAGAAAGAAGCCTTTCGGTTTTGTTTAACCATTTTTTCAGCCATGAGCCTCCATTATCAATAAGTAACTCCCATGATGAATAGGTTTCAAATCCCTGTAAAAATAGATGTTCATGGTTACCAAGTGTAGAGTTGAACCATGGTTCAATGAGTAATTCTAGACATTTTTCAGATTCATTACCACGATCAATAATGTCACCAACCGCAAATAATCTATCGTTTTTAAAGTCAAAGTTGAGCTGTTTTAACTGTTCAACTAATAACGAATAATGCCCATGTATATCACCAACGAAATAATCGGTACCTTTATGGTTAATAGCAAATGCCTTATGCATTTTAATATGGCCGTGTTGCAAAGGTATTCTCCAATAAAAGGCATTAATCAAATGACTATCATAATCAAATTTATTAACTAACAATACTGACGTTATTTCTCATAAAAACCACAATATTATTTTTAACTTGGTTCACTGCGAACGACTAATATCTGAATAGGTTTAGCAGTGAGAATATAAATACATGTTCAACCATTAAAAGGCGCTGTTAACGTTTAATTTCCGGCAACCCCTTTAAAATACAAAAAAGCCCAGCTTAATTAAAGTTGGGCTTTTTTTATATGGGATAAAACATAACTAAGGTTAAATTACATCAAGTTTACTAAAGCAAAGTA
The DNA here is from genome assembly GCA_047632655.1 of Francisellaceae bacterium. Taxonomy (GTDB): domain Bacteria; phylum Pseudomonadota; class Gammaproteobacteria; order Francisellales; family Francisellaceae; genus CAJXRW01. The sequence continues at coordinate 8,086 of JBLIDR010000047.1, forward strand.
AAAGCTTAGTGAATAAAATTAATCTTCAGCTTCGTCGTCAACTCTAACGCCCCAAACATCATGCTCGTCGGCATGAATTATTTGAACCCACATTAGGTCGCCAGGTTTAGCGTCATAATCATCAGACAAATACACTTTACCATCAACTTCTGGGGCGTCCATGTAAGAACGCCCAACAATACCAAGGGCACTCACTTCATCAACTAGAATAAGGTATTCTTGGCCAATACGTG
>JBLIDR010000048.1:0-8277 GCA_047632655.1 Francisellaceae bacterium
TACTAATGATGGTTATAAAGATAAACAAACTGGTCAATTCGTTGAAAACACAGAATGGCATCGTGTCGTTTTTTTTGGCAAGCCAGCTGAAATTATTGGTGAGTACTGCAAAAAAGGCTCTAATATCTACATTGAAGGTAGAATTAGAACAAATAAATGGCAAGATCAACAAGGACAAGACCGCTATACTACCGAGATAGTAGCTAGTGAATTTCAATTAATTGGTGGGCGTAATGATCAAAGCTCTGGTTCTGCGGTTCCCTTTGGAGCGTCATCATCAGCTGCTGTTCCAAAAGCTGCGGCTCCAGCTGCAGCTGTAGCTTCGCAAATAACTGAAACTAGTAAGTTTGATAGTGGTTTTGATGATGATGAAATTCCGTTCTAACCCACATAAAAACATATTTGTTAATTTTAAAAACTGCAGCCCTTTAACTAGGGCTTTTTTATGCAAGTAATTGAAAATTTAGAAGAATAATTTCTTGATGGTTAATCAAGAAAAAAGATAAGGCCTGTGCTTACTATATTTGCATTCGGGGTGCCAGGGCCTATGGTTTGAATAAACTTATATTGAACCATTGCTGAAACTTTCTCAGTAATATTTATATTGATACCAGCGCCAATATCTGCTCCGCCACTACTTTTGTTTAAATGAGTGTACCCCACGCCTAATAAAGCATAAGGTGTTACATATTTGCCTATCGGTAGCTTAAGAAGTCCTTCAGCCATTAGCCAGCCATTATCGTGAGCTCCATACATTCCTGAAAGTTGATATGCGTTATACTTTGAAACTTGGTAACCAGCATTGGCTTCGGCAGTGAATCCTCTACTTACATTTTTGGATGCTACTACGCCACCAAAATTAGCTCCGGAATATACTCCATCTCTCTCAGCATTTGCGGCTGAGGCTAGTGAGAACAAAACCACGGATGTGAGAATTATTTTTTTTGAATTCACTCTAATCACCTTCTAAATTATTATTTATATACTAAGGGTATAAATAGTAATTTAGATAATTGCAAGCTAGGTCACACACTGCCTGTATTTGGTATAAAGATTAAATTAAAATATTGCTAAGCTATTCAGTAGAGATTTATCATGAGGTTTTAATTACATTGAAAAAAAGGCCAAACGGCTATGATTTTTTCTTGATGATTTTCTTTAAGGCTGAGTATAATTGCTGATTTTCTCTTCCAAGAGCTTATACCTTGCTCTTGAAAAATAATTTTTAATTTATTTTTTTTATGTCTGTCGATTGGTTTGCAAACATCTTTAGGCTGACGACTTCTTAGAAAAAGATTGTCTGAATTTAATATTTCTTGCTTAACCCCAATGTTGATTAAATCATCAGCTATTATTATTTTATCTATTTCAGGGATATAAATATCTTTAGTATTCTTTCTCCAAGGATAACAAAAACTTTTCTGTTTCTCTTTTCTTTCATTATGTATGCTCAAATGATCACGATATCTCCTAATCGTCAGCTGATCGTTTATTCTATATTGCCATCCTGAGGGGGCTGAGACTAACTGTTCACAAAATTGCTCTAGGATTTTAAAAGAAATTATATGAGATTGTGTTTTTTCAAGCCATCTTTTAATAATTAGCTTACGTTTGATAAAATCAAATTGGACTAAATAAGTATAATTTATCACTTGAGGTTTATTTAAGTCTATATATAATTTTTTGATGTCATTATCAATATAATCGATTAAGACAGTGTTATTTTCAGCGCAAAGCTCGGCAGACCTGGAAAGTGATACCGTTGAACTAGGCCATCTATTTTGTATGACATTTATAACATTTTTTCTTAGATAGTTGCGATCAAATTTATCATTCTGATTGCTTTCATCTTCTATCCAGTCAAGTTTATTTTTGACTGCATACTCCATTATATCCTTTTGACTGACCTTTAATAATGGTCGGATAATATCAATGCTATTTAATCGTCTTTTGTTTGGCATAGCGCTTAAACCTAATGGGCCTGAGCCTTTTAATGCGCTTAATAAAAAAGTTTCTGCTTGGTCATTCTGATGGTGTGCCAGTATGATTCCAGATTGATTAAAATTTTGGTTAAGATTGGAAAAAATATTGTAGCGTAGTTCTCTAGCCCAAGCTTCCACGCTTTCACCTTTTTTTGGGCTTGAGTTAACTCGCTTTATTACCAATGGAATATTAAGTTTATTGCATACTGTTTTTGAATGACTTTCCCACTGTAATGCATTTTGGCTTAAATTGTGATTAATATGTATGGCTTTAAAAGATATTTTTTTTTCGCAATTTTCTTTATATTCAGAGATGAGATGTAGTAACGCGGTTGAGTCTAATCCACCACTATAGGCAACCCATATGTCGGCATAGTTATTATTTTCTATTAATGACTTTAAGTATAGGAAATTAAGCATAATAATCTAATAAATAAGCCTAGCTCTAATTGTTCCTTCAATTGATTTTAAACCCTTAAGTACTGCAGCAGATTTTTCATCAGATGCATTGATATCCATAACCACATAGCCAATGTCAGGTGTGGTTTGTAAGTATTGACTGGTAATATTGATTTCAAGATCTGAAAAAACTTTATTAACTAAACGCATCATGCCTTGCTGATTTTTATGTATATGTAAGATCCTACAAGAATCAGTGTGTGGTGGTAATGATACTTGAGGAAAATTTACGGCAGAAACAGTTGATCCATTATCACTATATTTAATCAATTTTTCAGCTACTTCTTGACCAATATTTTCTTGAGCTTCTTGCGTACTTCCTCCGACATGAGGGGTTAAAATAACATTTTGTATCCCTTTCAGCGGTGATTTGAATATGTCTTGGTTACTTTTTGGTTCTGTTGGAAATACATCTATGGCTGCGCCTGACAATTTTTTTTGTTTTAAAGCATCTGCTAGGGCCTCTATGTCAACAACAGTTCCACGTGCAGCATTGATGAGTATGCTACCTTTTTTCATTTTTGCAATATTTCCCTTGTGCATGAGGTTTTCAGTGCTTTTGTTCTCAGGCACGTGCAGGGTTACAACATCAGATTGTTTAAGTAGATTATCTAATGAAAGAGCATTTCTTGCGTTACCTAAGGGTAGTTTATTTTCAACGTCATAAAAGATAACATTTAGGCCCATGCTTTCAGCTAAGACACTAACCTGTGTCCCAATATGACCATAACCAATAATACCGAGTTTTTTGCCACGAACTTCATATGAGTTATCAGCAGACTTGAACCATTCTCCGATGTGTGCTTTATGGCTTTTTTCGGGTATGCCTCGCATTAACATAATGATTTCACCAATCACTAGTTCAGCTACGCTTCGAGTGTTTGAAAATGGCGCATTAAAGACAGGAATGCCGCATGATTCAGCTTCTGATAATGCAACTTGATTGGTACCAATACAGAAACAGCCTATCGCGACAAGTTTGGGGCATTTTTTTAAAACAGCAGATGTTAGTTGCGTGCGTGAGCGTATTCCAACTAACTTTGCTGCTTTTAATTTACTAATTAGTTCTTCTTGGGTTAATGCACCTTTCAGTAATTCGATATTTTCATATCCAGCAACTTTAAAAGTTTCTATGGCGCTTTGGCTTACGCCTTCAAGTAAAAGAATTTTTATTTGCTTTTTATCTAGAGAATAAGTCATTTATTATTTCCTGGTAGGTGTCTAAACTATATCGCAACAGCACCTTTAATCGCTGGATGAGATTGATAATTTTTAATTTCAAAATCTTGATAGCTGTAGCTAAAAATATCTTGTGGCTTATGTTTAATAACAAGTTCAGGCAAAGAATGGACCGACCTTGTTAGTTGTTCATCTATTTGTTCTTGGTGATTGTTATAGATATGGCAATCACCACCCGACCAAATGAAATCTCCAACTTCTAGGTTACATTGTTGTGCTACCATGTGAGTCAACAGAGCATAAGAAGCAATGTTAAATGGTACTCCAAGAAAGGCATCTGCTGAGCGTTGGGTTAGCATGCATGATAGCTTGTCATTGGCTACGTAAAATTGGAATAATGTATGGCAAGGTGGCAGTGCTGCTCGGTTTAGTTCTACATTTTTTTGTGGTGATATAGACTCATCAGGTAAAACTGCTGGATTCCAAGCACATACTAACAACCTGCGTGAATCTGGGCGGGTTCTTATCATTTGGATTACGTCTGTAATTTGGTCAATCGACTCGCCTGTAGGCGTTTCCCAAGATCGCCACTGCTTCCCGTATACAGGGCCAAGGTCTCCATTTTCCAATGCCCACGCATTCCATATTTTGACATTATGATCTTTAAGATAGTTTATATTAGTATCACCATTTAAAAACCATAAAAGTTCATGGATTATGCTTTTGGTATGGATTTTTTTTGTGGTGACTAATGGGAAGCCGTGATTTAAGTTAAACCGCATTTGGTAGCCAAATATACTTTTGGTGCCAGTACCAGTCCTGTCTGATTTTTCTATGCCATGTTTTTGAATGTGCTTTAAAAAATTTAGATATTGTTCCATTTTTATTTCTCGTTAAGGTATTTTTGTGCGTCAGGGCTATATACCTTGTTTTTCCTTAAAGATAAATAAACTAATGCTATTCCACCGCCTAAAATCATCGGTAAAGAAAGAATTTGTCCTTGTGTCACCCAGCCAAATAAGACATAACCCATTTGTGGGTCTGGTTGTCTTAAAAATTCTACTGAGAACCTGAATATGCCATAAAATAAAAGAAAAAGTGCTGCGAGGGTAAATCTTTGGCGTGGTTTTGCTGAAGCGGCCCATAAGATGGTAAATAAAACGACGCCTTCTAAAAAGAATTCTACCAATTGAGAGGGGTATCTTGGTAGAGGGCCACCTGTAGGGAAAATCATGCCAATTGATGAATCTGTAACTCTACCCCATAGCTCTCCATTGATGAAGTTACCAACGCGTCCAGCTCCTAATCCTATTGGTACCAGTGGCGCGAAAAAATCTAAAAGATCCCATATGCTGATTTTTATTTTCCAACTGTACAGGAGAGAGGCAACAAATACGCCGATCATTCCGCCATGGAATGACATGCCGCCATCCCATATTTCAGCGATAACCCAAGGGTGGTGAATGAAGTTTGAAAAGTCATACAGAAGCATATACCCGAGACGTCCACCTGCAATTACGCCAATGGCTCCATAAAAGATAGCGTCTCCTACTTGGTTTGTAGCGAGAACTGTGTAGGGTTTTTTTGCTCTAAGAACACCTAATGCCCAAGCTCCAACAAAACCAATTAGGTACATGATACCATACCAATGGACTTTTAATGGTCCAAGTGAAAGCGCAATAGGGTCTATGTGTGGGTAAGCCAGCATAGTTATCTCATTGTGTTTAAAGATGATTGATTATAACTAAGCACTAACGTTGTTGCTACTGATTATATTACTTAATAGTTTAGCTTGCCTAGATATGTATTATATTATGATATATCCGTATTTTTAAAATATATTTTTATTCGAACTTTATTTTTAGCTGAAACCATGATTATATAAGTAACAATTGAAATTAATATATTGGTATGCGGGTGAATAAACAATTTGCTGAAAACTTCTTTAATGAGTTATGTATGGACTTTTATAATCCAGAAACAGGTTCGGTTAACAAGCTAGATAAATTCTATTCTAAAGATCTATTGGTTGAAATAGGAGCTTATAAATTAAATTATGGTCGATTCAAAAATCGAATCCAAAATGTGCATAAAACTTATGACTCTTGCAAATTTAATATTAAAAATATTATTGCTTTCGGCGATAGTTTTATTATTGATTTTTCTTGTGCATTTTCTCCTAGAGACGCAGAAAAAAATAGTTTAGTGAAAAGTCTAGTTGTATATTTTACTTTAAGAAAAGATAAAGTGTTACATGAAAAGGTATTAAGTGAAGAGAACTTCTATTTTGAAGTTGAAGAAAATTTAAGTGTGGCTTCGTAGAATATCTGCTACATGATTTTTTACAATATCCCAGCAGACCCATCCCTTTTCATCAGCGTATTGTGCGGGATCAATTAAGTTAAGCTTTAAAAATGCTTCGATACGCTCTATGGATGAGGATGATTTGTAGTCACTATACCATTGCCCGTTAATATAAAGAGGGCTATATGAAGTTAAAGTTCTTTGGTATATATCGTTAAAATTTAAATTAAGTAGCTGGCAGCAATTTAAACCATCTTGAAGAATATTTGATTTATCATAATTTAAGTATGGGGTGTAATAAGTTACTCTTTCAGCGTCCCAATTTCCAGATATAAATGCCTGGTAATCAATATCTCTAAATTCTTGACGACAATCTGGGTAAATGGCATGATCACCGGCGTGAATTCCCAAAGCGATTTGTACCTGAAGGTTATGTTTGTTTGATTGAGAAAGTGCTATCGACTGAATAATAGAGCTAAATATTTTGTTTCTATTTGGTACAACTGTTAGTTTCATAGTTTCTTCTTGATAATGTCCAGTTGGAATGTCTTGTCCGCTTGTAATTAAACTAGAAGTAAGTAATTCGGATAGTCCCTCGATAGATATTTGTTTATAATTCACATCATAGCCATTGTTACCAAGGTATTGTATTAATTCTTTTGCTTTGGATAATTCAATGAAATGCTTTTGACCATAATCAAATGATATAGCGGTAACTTGATAGCCTTCAGAGAGTAGCCTTAATAATAAAGTTGATGAATCCATCCCGCCTGACAATGAAAGTACAGCGTATTTGTTATCCATATTATTGCCTTAAAGTTTTTTGGTTAAGAGTATTTGATGAAATAAATTGAGTTGGTATTAATTCTGCGTGAGTGGATCGTATGGGATTGATATCAATTCCTCCGCGTCTGGTATATAAGCAAGTGACCATTAATTTTTTTGGCTCATAGGCTGCTAAAAAGTGCATAAATAACATTTCGGCTATTTCTTCATGAAAATGATTTAGTTGACGGTGACCAACGATATACTTAGCAATAGATTTATAGCAGGGGACGTTGTTTGTTTCTAAGCATATGTAAGCATCTCCCCAATCTGGCTGGTTCGTGACTCTGCAGTTGCTACGGAGTAAATTTGTTGAAAATTTAATTTTTTTTGTTTCATTTGATTTCTGAGCAATTTTAAGTGATGACTTGTCTGAATTAAATTCACTAAAGTTAATTTGATCTAAATCGATTAAAGTTCCAATGTCTGAGTAAGTGTTTTGAATAGAAAATGGCTCGGTAAATTTATTATGTAAGTAAATTTGAATATTAGTGTCTAACAATTTGGTTAAATCATCTTTTATAGTGCTAGAGAGCTCTTCTTGGCATTCTCTAGTATTGCTCCCTAATTTTGTCATATTAAAGCTATTCAAATAAAGCTTAAAACTTTTTGATTCAACTATACATTCAGATTCAGCTGGTACTATCATTTTTAGCACAAAGTTAATTGGAAGGCCTTTGGCTGTGATAACAGATACTTCATATGCATTCCATACATCATAGCCCACAAATGGTAAATTTTTGTCATTAATGCCATATTCTGTTCTGTTAAAATGCCTTGGGATCTTAACTAGTAAGCTTGGGTTATAAACATCAATGTATTGATTTTGTTGGCCTAAATGTTTTGATGCAATTTTATTGATTTCTGTCATGTTGCTTTAGCCCCTTGCTAACAACTTACCATTTGTTATTGCTGCTGGAGTAGTAATCCAGTAAACTACGAATCTAAATTAGATGTCAGCCGTTGTGTGTAAGGTATGATGAAGTTGTTAGTTTATCATGTTATTAGGTAAATCATATGAAATATAAGGTAGAGAAAATATTAGATGGCTATTCAGTTTGCTTTAGGCAGTGGCAAGCAGAGCATAGTCATTGTAAATATTTACATGGCTATGCGTTATATTTTAAATTGTATTTTGAGGCTGAAAAGCTTGATGATTATAACTGGGTTTGGGATTTTGCTTGGTTGAAATGCCCAGAAAATAAAATTAATGGTAGACCGGTAATAGAATGGTTCGCGTATATGTTTGATCATACGGTAATCGTGGCTGAGGATGACCCTGAATTAGAGAAATTTGAAAAGATGGCAGAAGATGATATTATTCAATTAAGGTTGATGCCAACATTAAGTTGTGAGCGTATTGCTGAATATATTTTAAATAAAATAGGCCCACTAGTATCTGGAATGTCTAAAAATAATGTAGTGTTGAGGCGCGTAGATGTTTTAGAGCATAGTAAAAATTGCGCCTCGGCAGAGATTGATTGAGTTATGTCTCAGTCTAAAGAAATCTTGAGAATTAAAGATTATT
>JBLIDR010000049.1:0-8267 GCA_047632655.1 Francisellaceae bacterium
TCTCTTTAATTGCTAAATCTAAATCTGGAAGTATGCAACGAGACCATGATTATACAAATGCTCGAGACCACCATGACTTGGCAAGTACTACTTCGGTATCAAATTCTGCAAAATCAAAAGTACTTAAAAAATTAGACGCCAGGAAGATCAAAACAGGAAGTTACCCAGTCATGTTCACACCCGAAATGGCAAGAACCTTAATTGGTACCTTTTTCTCTGCTATTTCAGGAATGTCACAATACAAAAAAACCTCATTTTTACTCAATGCTCATGATGAATTAATTTTTCCAAATTTTATGCATATTGAAGAACAACCTCTAATAAAAAAAGGACTTGCTAGCCAATGCTACGATGCTGACGGAATACCATTAAAAAATAGTCTCATTATTCAAAACGGGATTTTACAACGCTACTTACTCTCATCATACTCAGCAAAAGCTTTAAGTTTAGAGCCAACAGGTAATGCCGGTGGCATCTCAAATACGATTGTTTCAAATACAGGCCACAGCAATAAAGACCTTCTAAAGTTAATGAACAAAGGCATTATCGTCAATGATATGATGGGCCAAGGTGTAAATACTCTCACTGGCGATTATTCTCGTGGCGCCACAGGTTTTTGGGTAGAAAATGGTGAAATACAATACCCTATTGACGAATTTACAGTCGCTGGAAATTTGAAAGAGATGTTCAAAAACATTGTAGCTATTGGAAATGATAGTGATATTAGAAGCAGCATTAGTACTGGCTCGATACTTATTGAAAGCTTGCATATCTCTGGAAGTTAACTTTACTTCATATATTCATATTGTCGCAAAGAAACAAAATATCAACAGACCTTAACATTTAACTTTATTTTTCATTAATACATAACCACAAATAATAGATAAGCCTATAAAAGACAAAATAAAGAAACTAACTGGCATCGTAAAAATATTACCTAAATAAACATCTATAAAAGTCACGATAGCCGTCACTAAAGAGGCAAACCCCATTTGAAAAAATCCCATCATTGCTGATGCAGAACCAACAATATCATTGAAAGGTGCTAATGCTTTCATAGTTGCAACAGGGATAATAAATGCGACACCGATAAAAATAAGCACAAAAGGTATTAATAGAGTCCACAAAGACAAAGGCGCTAAATACATTATAAAGAAAAAAATAATTGAAGAGACCATAATAATGGTCATACCACTAATTAAGATGATATCATCATCGAGCCTACCGCAGAGATAATTGCATATCACCGAACCAATCATGAATGCAACCATAATACTTAAGGCTATTATCATAAACCAACTCGGGTTTAAATGCATTGTATCAATGACTAAACCAGGCGCTTCAATCAAGCAACTGTATAAGATACCCAAACTTATACCAAGTAAACATAAATAAACAAAATAACCATCAGCTTTAAATAAACTTAAATAATTCATAACAATTTTTTTAGGGTGAATGGCATGATGATTTTTTTGAGCTAAAGTTTCCGGAAACATAATAATAACCAAAATTAATAATAAAAATCCCAGGATAAGTAAAATCATAAAGTTAACATGCCAAGAAAAATTATGGGCAGTAAAACTACCAACAATTGGACCTAACCCCGGAGCAATTGCAAAAGCTAAATTTATTTTAGCAAAAACAGCGCCTTGCTTGGATTCAGGAAAAGCATCTCTAACGGCAGCACTAGACAACACCGCACCAGCGCAAGCACCAAGTCCTTGAATGAATCGCCCTGCTATAAGAATTGATATATCAAAACTAAATGCACAGATCAATGAACCTAAAACAAATATTGCTGCACCTATGATCATAACTGGTTTGCGACCATATCTGTCAGACAAAGGGCCATAGGCTAGTTGACTCAAAGCATAACCTAAAAGATAGGTAGTGATTGTCAACTGTACATTATTGTAATATGTATTTAAACTAGTAGCGATATCAGGCAATGAAGGTGTATATAACGTATCACCAAACGGTCCAACTGATATCATGAATACCAAAATAAAAAGAGATGGAACTGATTTTTTAGCCACCGATTTTTTTGACATATATATTAAGACCCACTTAAATGAATTAAGTTAAGTTTAGTGAATATTTATTCTTACTGCCGCCAAGGTGCCATTATTTGTTTGCACATAAGCAATATTTCCATTTGATATTGCCTGAGAGCTAATGCCATCACCACCAATTTTAATTCTAGCTGAATATTTACCTGTAGTTTGTTTGAAAAAATGCATGTAGCCTTCAAAATCAGAGACTGTAATATAATCATGTACAACAACTGGAGCTGTAACACCTCTTCCTTCAAGAATTTTTTGCTGCCATTTCATAGAGCCATTAGATTTATCGAGAGCAATGACATAACTTTCAGAGTTAGTTATATAGATAGTATCATAAGAAATAGCGATGCTACCGTAAGTAGACATTTTCTTTTTCCAGATAATAGCACCATTCTCACTGTTAATAGCTGCAACATTTCCCTGATAGGATGCGACATATATAATTCCATTTTCTTCAATTGGAGTTCCAACAATATCAACCATACGAGAGATATCTGAACCACCTTCAGGAATTGCAATGGGAATATCCCATAATTTATTACCCGTCTCTAAATTAAGGGCCCACAACTCACCATTATCCATGCCAATATAAACTCTCTTTCCTGAATTAGAGATAATGGGACTACTATTCCCTGTCAGCATCAAAGGTGGCGTACCAACAACTTGAGACCACTTTAATTTGCCTGTACTAGAATCATATGCTGACACTTCACCATTCAATGTATTCAACACAATAGAGCCTTCATAAAAGACTGGCGCAGAAAAAACAGAGCTGGGAACATTGATAATCCAATCTTTTTCACTATTATTCAATTTGTCTAACTTACCAGTATTAATATCCAGCTTAGCCAATTTGCCAAACATGCTACCAACATAGACATGCTCATCAGTAACCAAAGGAGTAGAGCTCAGTTTAAGGTCTAAATCACTGCTCCATATTTCTTTCCCATTTCTAGAATTTACAGCTGTAACCTCACCATTATATCCAGCAGTATAAAGAATTCCATTACGCAATACTGGTGAAAAACTTAAATATTCACCATCCTCGCCATCACCGACACCTTTTGACCAGGACTCTTTAACGATTACTAGTGGTTTAAATTTAATTAGCTTTGCTGGAGGAATAACATTACTGGTTCCACCACAGCCTGATAAGGCTAAAAAAAGTGCAATTAAAATAGAATATAAAGTGGATTTTTTATACATTAACAATTAACTCCTAATCTATGAAGTAGTATTTATCTTTGTCGGTGGGATTTCATTAGGCTCTTGGCTTATGGCAAGTGAATTAATTTTTAATTCCAAATATTGTTTTAAACCAGCATCTTCAGGTGTATTCATATTGTCCAAAGCACTATTCCAGTACTGTAGTGCTAATTTATTATCACCCATTTTTGCATAGGCCTGCCCTCTAATAGCATTAACGAATGGTGAAAATATAGATTTTTTAGAAACATTACTTAACAATTTTATAGCTTGTTCCGGTTTACCTTCAGAGATTAAAATTCTCGCAATTCTATTTTGAGCAATCACTATCAATAATGGATTTTCAGCATTAGAAATTACCCATTGCAAACTTGTTTTAGCAGCCACTAAATTATCTTGATTAACATACTGAGACGCTAAAATAAACGCAGTAAAACTAGCATAAACCGTCGATGGATATTGTTTTAATATCTCATTTCCAGTGTTGATTAATTGTTGAGGATTTTGTTGCTGTAACAATAAACTATCATACATAGAAGAAGCTGCATAAATTTGATTCATTTTATGCTTAGAATAAAAGGTCCAACCAGCATAAGAAAGAGACGCAATTAGCAAGAGAGCTAGAATAAGATTACCAAATTTATTCCACAGCCACTTTATTCGTTCAATTTGTTCTCTTTCAGTATCAGCAAACGCCATATTTCCATCCTTGGTCAATACTATCTTTCAAGCATAATATATAAAATAATATTATCTACTATAGCATAGATGAACATTGAAAATAATCAGCACATACTTTGAATTTGATTGTGTATGTATCGTAATAATCAATTATAATATGCTAAATTTTAGCAATAGGATATGAATATGCAAGAAACTGATCGCTATCAAGAGAGTAAGCGCGTCACCATTACAGGAGCTTGGATAAACCTTTCATTAGCACTAATAAAAATTTCAGTTGGATTAATTGGACGCTCCCCTGCATTATTTGCTGATGGTATTCATTCTCTGTCTGATTTAATTAGTGATTTTTTTGTACTATTTGCTGCTAAAGTGGCAAACAAAGGTGTAGATTATAACCATCCCTATGGCCACCAACGCATAGAAACATTAGCTACTATTGGCTTATCTTTCTTATTAATTGCTGTCGGTAGTGGAATTGCCTATGATGCAATTTCTCATCTGATCTCTGGAACGATATTTATCCCAGATAAATACACAATAGTAGCGGCTATTATCTCCATTTTAGCAAATGAATGGTTATTTCGGCACACCTTAAAAACGGCAGATAAAATTGGCTCAGATTTACTGCGAGCCAATGCTTGGCATAGCAGAAGTGACGCCCTTTCTTCTATTGTTGTTCTTGTTGGATTAATAGGCTCTTTTCTTGGTTTTCCAATCATGGATGCCATAGCAGCTATTATAGTTTGCCTTATGATTATCAAAATGGGGGTGACTTGGACAATTCAATCATTCTCAGAATTAGTTGACACAGGACTAGACAAAGAAAGTATTGCAAAAATAGAAGCAGCTATTTTAAGTACCGATGGAGTTAAAGACTTCCACCTATTAAGAACTAGAAAAATGGCAGGAAAAGCATTCCTTGACGTCCATGTTTTAGTTGACGGAGAAATAAGCGCATCCGAAGGACATCACATTGGTGAGCATACAAGAGCCAACATCAACTCTTCCATTGATGACATTGAAGACATCACCGTGCATATTGATGTTGACAATCACCCAGAAGGCATTCCAAAACCTGAGCAATTAGCCCCTCTTAGAAGAACTGTAATCGATAAATTAATGCCTCATTGGGAAAAAATTATCAAAAAATCTAATATTCAAAAAATAGATTTGAAATATCTCAATGGTAAAATTCAAATATCTTTATTTTTATATGAACCTAATTTAAATAAAGATCAGATAAATACATTAATTAATGAATTAGAAAAAACAGCAGCACACCTTAAAAAAGTCAGTGACATTAAGGTTTTTATTGAGGCGAAAATATAAAAATTATCAATTCAGCTTTAACCAAGAACAGGCATCTAGCGCATGATAAGTCAGAATAACATCAGCTCCAGCACGCTTCATGGCCGTTAAAGATTCTATTACAATACTTCTTTCATCAATCCAACCTTTTTCTGCTGCAGCTTTAACCATGGCATATTCACCACTCACATTATAAGCAGCAACAGGTAAGTTTGTATGACTTGAAATATCTTTAATAACATCCAAGTAGGATAAAGCTGGTTTAACCATTAGAAAATCGGCACCCTCTTCTTCATCCAATTTAGCTTCTCGTTTTGCCTCGCGAGAATCATTACAATAATTCATCTGGTAGGTTTTCCGGTTACCTTTCAACGAAGAGGCGCAAGCCTCTCTAAAGGGCCCATAAAAAGCTGAAGCATATTTGACCGCGTAAGACATAATACCAACAGTCTCAAAACCAGCCATATCTAGATGAAAACGAATCTCTTTTATCATCCCATCCATCATACCACTAGGCGCGACAAAATCTGCTCCAGACCGAGCGTGGGAGACGGCAGTTTTAGCTAGTATCTCAAGCGTCTGATCATTAAGTATTTCTTCACCCTCTATAACACCACAATGCCCATGATCAGTAAAGCTACATAAACACACATCTGTGAAAATAACTAAATCAGGCGCATTTAGCTTAAAATAACGAATGGCTTTTTGTGTAATGCCATCTTCCTGATAATTTTCTGAACCAATAGAATCTTTATTTTCAGGCACACCAAATAGCATAACACCACAAATATTTGCTTCCAATATTTCAGATAACACTTCAGGCAACCTATCAATAGACCAGCGATATTGCCCAGGTAAAGATACAATTCCTTGTTTATGGCCTCTCCCTTCGATAATAAATACTGGGAAAATGAAGTCAGAGCTACTTAGATGAACATTCTCTAACATATTTCTAAGTTTAGAGCTTTTACGCAAACGTCTTGGTCGCTGAATTAATTGAGCAGACATGACTATTATTTAAGTTTTTTTTGTTTGATACTTTTACGATATAAAACTAGAACAGAGCCAACTGATTGAACTATATCACAGGCTAAAGTTTGACATATTTCCTCAGAAATTTCTTTTCTTTCATCTTTATCACTGCCTGCGATTTTAATCTTAATTAGCTCATGCTGTTCTAAGGCTATAACTATTTCCGCCATAACATTTTCAGTTAAACCTTTTTCACCAATCCTGACCACAGGCTTCAGAATATGAGCCCTGGCTTTTAAATTTTTTCTCTGCTTAACTTCAAGTGTCATTATTTTCTCCAAACATGGTCAACCATAAATTTTCATACATTAATTGTTTATTTAAATTAATATGTTGTAAATACATTTTTTTAATCTTTAACAGATGATTATACGTACTAAACAATGTAGATAAAGTTTTATTTTCAACATAAGCCAAAAGCAATGTAATTTGATCATAATTAATGACTTGTTCAATATTAGCTGAGTCCACTTTAAGATGAATTAAATCAGTTATTAAAGTAAACCACCAATAAATCACCCAGTTTGGGTCCATCTTAGAACTATATTCAGATGTTTCAATAAAGAGTTCATTTTTGCTTACAGTAAGAAAAAATTTATCTCTTAAATCTAATATTTGTTTATCTTTTATGATCGCAATAATATGGCCCGGAGCATTAGATGAAATCCGACATAATAAATCAAATGTTACTCTAGATTCATCAAAATGATGCGCTAACATTTGACTTTTTATCCATGGTTTAATTGATTCAATTTTAATTTTTAAATCATAAACTTGAACCCTACTACGCACTGTAGGGATTATTAAGGATACTTCATTGGAGCTTAAAATAAAAAATATGCTATCATTCGGCTCCTCTAATATCTTTAGCAACGCATTGGCTGCTGACTCATTCATAGAATGTGCTTGCCGGATAACCACTATTGTTTTCTGAGCGTAACCAGACTTTGTCAAAAGAGAATTTTGTAAGCCTCTAATTGTTTCTACCTTAATTGATTCCTGCAAACCTTCTGGCTCTATTACAATTAAATCAGGGTGGCTTTGAGCACTACTGGATAAAAGTTTACAATTACGACATTCACCACAAAGATTAATAGCCTTAGTTTCACATAAAATAGATTGAGCTAAAAAATTAGTTAAATTATCAATATCACAACCAAATCTTGCACTCAACAAGATGGCATGCGGCCATCTACCTGAAGAATATAATCTTTGGTATTCATCTAAAAAAGGTTTAAACCAAGGCAATAATCGCATTACATTCCTGGAATATTTTTCTTAAATAAATAAGTTTCAACACTTGATTTTATTTTACTTAACATTTTCTTTTTCAGTTCATATTTCACTTCAAATAACTCTGCTTGTTCTTTTTCATAGGCAAATAGTAAGTAGTCATCACTTGTCGTCAACTCATCAACTAATTTTAAATCAAGCGCCTGGTGCCCAAACCAATATTCACCAGTGGCCACTTTATCAATGTCAAGTGTTGGTCTGAATTTTTCAATATGGGTTTTAAATAATAGATGAACGTTCTCTAAATCTTCTTTAAATTTCTCTCGACCCTCATCTGTATTCTTGCCCATCATGGTTAAAGTACGTTTATATTTACCTGCTGTATGCAACTCCACATCAACACCATGAGCCTCTAAAAGACGATTAATATTAGGTAATTGAGCCACCACACCAACAGAACCGATAATAGCAAATGGAGCTGAAAGAATTTTATCACCAAGCACTGCCATCATATAACCACCACTAGCGGCAACTTTATCAACGGCAATAGTAAGAGGAATATGCCTAGCTTTAATCCGCTCTAATTGTGAAGCTGCTAAACCGTAACCGTGCACAACACCACCAGGGCTTTCAAGCTTGATCACGATCTCATCAGCAGGTGTCGCAACGTGCAATACCGCAGTAATTTCTTCTCTTAACGACTCAACTTGGCTTGCATGCATATCACCATTAAAATCTAAT
>JBLIDR010000050.1:0-8131 GCA_047632655.1 Francisellaceae bacterium
CGTTGAAATTTTAAATACCGACGCCGAGGGTAGGCTTGCGTTGTGCGATGCGCTTACTTACGTGGGAAAATTTAATCCAGAGATAGTAATTGATATGGCAACGTTAACGGGTGCTATTATTGTTGCTTTAGGTTCTGAATATACAGGAGTATTTGGTAACCACAGTCCATTGACTAATGACTTGCTCTCAGCTGGAAAAATTAGTGGTGACCTCGGTTGGCATATGCCAATGGCTGACGCCTACCTTGAAGCGACTAAAAGCAAAATTGCTGATTTAGCCAATTTAGGGTCTGGAGGCGCTAGTAGTTCTACGGCTGCAGCTTTTTTGGGTGAATTTTCTAAAAAATATCGTTGGGCTCACTTAGATGTTGCGGGTTCGGCGATGGGGGGTCTTTCAGGTGCTAAGGCAAGTGGTAGACCTGTCCCAATGGTGGTGCAATATATCTTAAATTGCTGTGCTGAAAATTAATAAGATTTATTTAATTCAATGAAATATTTTAATAGATAATATTTTATGCTATCATCTTCGCGTAATTAATTGTTGTTACACTTAGTTACGGAAGGACATTATTTATGTTAAGAATTATTGAAGATGCTGTCACTTTTGATGATGTGCTTTTAGTTCCTGGGTACTCAAATGTATTACCTAAAGATGTCTCTTTAAAGACAAATATCACCAAAAAAATTGAACTATATATTCCACTAATTTCATCGGCTATGGACACGGTTACAGAGTCCAGGTTAGCTATTGCTATGGCTCAAGAAGGAGGAATGGGTATTATTCATAAAAATTTACCTATTCAAATTCAAGCAAATGAAGTGCGTAAAGTAAAAAAGTTTGAAAGCGGTATGGTGAAAGATCCAATCACGGCTAGCCCTGACACAACTATTAGAAAGTTAATTGAAATAACTCAATTGCATCAATTTTCAGGTGTTCCTGTGGTAGATGGTACTAATTTAGTTGGGCTTGTGACGAGTAGAGATATAAGGTTTGCAAAAAATCTTGATCAGCCTATTTCAGAAGTTATGACAAAAAAAGATCAACTAGTCACAGTAATAGAAGGTGCCTCTCGTGAACAAATAGAGCATTTACTGCATATACATAGAATTGAAAAAGTTTTAGTTGTGAATGATGATTTTGAATTAATAGGTTTAGTTACCGTCAAGGATATACAAAAATCCATTGAAAAACCATTTGCATCTAAAGATGACCAGGGTCGATTGATGGTTGGCGCTGCTGTTGGAACAGGGGCAGATACAGACTATAGGGTGAGAGCATTGGTCGAGGCCAATGTAGATGTTATCACGGTTGATACTGCACACGGTCACTCCCAAGGTGTTTTAGATACAGTTTCTTGGATCAAGAAAAAATATCCACATATTCAAATCATAGGTGGTAATATCGCCACAGGAGATGCTGCAGTGGCTCTTGCTAGAGCTGGCGCTGATGCTGTGAAAGTCGGAATCGGCCCAGGGTCTATTTGCACTACTCGAGTTGTGGCCGGAGTAGGTGTGCCACAGTTAACGGCTATCTCAAATGTTGCATCTGCTCTAAAAGGAACTGATGTTTCGGTTATCGCTGATGGTGGTATTCGTTACTCTGGTGACATCTCTAAAGCTATTGCTTCAGGTGCATCAGCGATTATGGTTGGAGGGTTGTTTGCTGGAACAGAAGAAGCTCCTGGTGATGTGGAATTATACCAAGGCCGTTCATACAAGTCATATAGAGGTATGGGCTCTTTAGGAGCCATGGCAAAAGGGTCTTCAGATCGTTATTTTCAGGAAGGATCAGCAACTGATAAATTTGTCCCAGAGGGTATTGAGGGTCGTGTTCCTTACAAGGGTGCGCTATCAGCAGTAGTTCATCAATTGATTGGTGGTTTAAGAGCTGGTATGGGGTACACTGGTTGCTCAACGATACATCAAATGAACACTCAAGCTGAATTTGTCAAAATATCAAACGCCGGAATGTCAGAGTCTCATGCACATGATGTTATGATTACTAAAGAACCACCTAATTATCAGGTTAAGTAATCTTTTACTTATTATAAACAATTATACGCTTACTTATTTAAACCATATAATTGTTTATAGCGTCTAAATAAGTTAATATTCACCAATTAACATATAAATTTTACTTAACCTAATTCTTAGGAGCAAACATGGCTTACACACCGCATTCAGATAGTGATATAAAGTCAATGCTAGAAGTCATTGGCGTTGATAATATTGATCAGTTATTTGATGAAATTCCCAAAAAAATCAAATGTGATGGTATTCCGTCAATTGACAATGGGCACAATGAATTTTCAGTTAAAAAGGAATTTAAATTAATTTCTAAACGTGATCCAGTGCAACTAAACTTTATCGGTGCCGGGGCATATCAACATTATATTCCTTCTGCTGTTTGGGCTTTAGCTGCTCGTGGAGAATTTAGTACTGCTTATACGCCTTATCAGGCTGAAGCTAGTCAAGGTAGTTTGCAAATCATTTATGAATACCAAACTATGATTGCTTCACTAACAGGTATGGATGTTTCTAATGCATCAATGTATGAAGGTGCATCAGCTTTTGCGGAATCTGTCTTAATGGCGATACGTGCAAATAAAAAATCCAAAAGTAAAAAGGTATTAATTGCTGGCTGTGTCGCGCCAAATTATTTGAAAGTTCTAACTACGATCACCACAAATCAAGGTGTTACTTTTGATCAGATTGATTTTAAAGATAATTCATTGAGTATAGAAGAGCATTTAGCCAAATACGCGAATGAATCTTATGCTGCGGTTGCAGTAATGCAGCCCAATTTTTTAGGTCAGTTAGTTGATGTTGACACCATTGCAAATTGGGCTCATGAACGTAATTACTTGGTTATTGGTATTGTGAACCCAATTGCTTTGTTTTTGATAAAACCTCCTGGGTCTTGGGGTGATGATGGTGCCGATATTGTTTGTGGTGAAGGTCAGCCTTTAGGAATTCCATTAGCCGGTGGTGGGCCATA
Organism: Francisellaceae bacterium; assembly: GCA_047632655.1. Classification (GTDB taxonomy): domain Bacteria; phylum Pseudomonadota; class Gammaproteobacteria; order Francisellales; family Francisellaceae; genus CAJXRW01. The sequence continues at coordinate 2,999 of JBLIDR010000050.1, forward strand.
CTTTGGGTTTATGGCTTGCAAAACTGCATTAACACGTCAGATACCAGGGCGTATTGTTGGTAAAACAACTGATGCTAAAGGCGTTGATTGTTATTGTTTGACTTTGCAGGCGCGTGAGCAGCACATCAGACGTTCTAAAGCTACATCGAACATATGCACGAATCAAGGTTTAATGGTGACGGCATCAACTATATTTATGTCAATGATGGGTAACGATGGCTTGGAGTCAGTTGCTAACTGCTGCCATGAAAACATAATTTCTTTAGCTGAGAAGCTAGTTAAAATACAAGATATTTCTTTGGAGTTCGATAATAACTACTTCCATGAGATTGTTGTTAATTTGCCTTGCACTGCACAATATGTAATTGAAAAATTATCCTTAAAAAATATACAGGTTGGTTATGACCTATCTGTATTTGGTGAAGATTGGTCAAATAAAATTTTAATCTGCTCAACGGAAGTACATGATGATTCTGACCATGATCTCCTAGTTGAAGCCTTAAAATTTGTTATAGAGGAGTGCGCGTCATGTTGATTTTTGATAAGTTCAAACAAAATAAATCTTCCCATGCTTTGATGTTCAAACCAAAAGGACTTGATAGACGTTTTGATTCAAAATTTTCACGAAAAGAAAAATCTTGCTTGCCCAGTGTTTCTGAATTAGAAGTCGTTAGGCATTTTACTTATTTGTCACATAAAAACTTTTCAATTGATACGAACTTCTATCCATTAGGTTCTTGTACAATGAAGTATAACCCTAAAATTTGTTTTGAAATTGCTGCTTTTGATGAGTTTGCATCAATGCATCCTTTGACTAGTGAAAAGAACATGCAGGGCATTTTACATTGCTTGCATCAACTTCAAGAGTACATTAAACACATTACGGGAATGACTGCTGTTTCTCTTTCACCAATGGCTGGATCTCAAGGAGAGTTTGCAGGTGTAGCAATGATAAGAGCATATCATGATGCTCGTGGTGATACTGCTAGGAATGAAATTATTGTACCTGATGCTGCCCATGGGACTAACCCAGCTACTGCAGCGATGTGTGGTTATAAAGTTAAAGAAGTCCGTACTAGACGCAAGAACGGTGATGTTGATCTTGATGCTTTAAAAGCAGCTTTAGGTCCGCAAACAGCAGGTATTATGCTAACCAACCCATCAACCTTAGGCGTTTTTGAAAGAAACATTTCTGAAATTGCTGAGATGGTGCATGAGGTTGGTGGTTTGCTTTACTATGATGGCGCAAATTTGAATGCAATCATGGGTAAAGTTAGACCTGGAGAAATGGGTTTTGATGTGATGCATCTTAATTTACATAAAACATTTGCTACACCGCACGGTGGTGGTGGTCCTGGCGCTGGTCCAATTGCAGTTAATGATCGTTTAAAAGAATTTTTGCCTGTACCAACTATTAAATGTTCAGGCCAAGGATATCACTGGGTTGATGAAACTGAACGTCCAGCTACAATTGGAAGATTGTCAGCTTTTGGTGGAAATACTGGGATATTGTTGCGTGCCTATATTTATATGAAATTATTAGGTGCTGATGGGCTGGAAAAAGCTTCAGAAATGGCAACATTAAATGCTAACTACTTACTTAAAGGCCTGCAAGCTGAAGGATTTACAATTGAATTCCCAGACCGTCGCGCAACACATGAGTTTATTGTCACGTTAGAGCCTGAGCATAAAGAATATGGTGTCACTGCAGCTGATTTTTCAAAAGCATTACTTGATTATGATATTCATGCGCCAACAATGTATTTCCCATTGATTGTTCCTGAATGTTTATTGATTGAGCCTACTGAAACAGAAAGTAAAGCACAGCTTGATAATTTTATTACGACCATGTCTGAAATTCGTAAAAAGGCTCAAGAAGATTCTTCATATCTTAAAGGCGCACCATATCGGACGTTAATTGCTCGTGCGGATGAAGTGAAAGCGGTAAAAGAAATTAATGTGAAGGCAGATTTGTAAAATTAGATCTTAATTTCATTTTTAATAATATTTCTGGCATTTTATTGGTGACAATAGTGCTCTAAAACTGTTCAGAATAAAGTCACAAATAAAAATAATATTAAGCCTGAGTGCTACTTGTGAAAGCGGTCTTAGCACATTAAAAACTCAGCTTTGAAATCATGATGAAGCTAATTTTTAAAACTTTTCAATAAAAGTGCCAGTAGGTCACTATGGCCAAAAAAACTTATCTTTATATTTCCCAGTGTGTATAAATTCATTCCTCTAATGTTGATATTGTAGGAATGACCTAGCTTTATGTATAATATATACAAAACAAATAAATCTTAACCAGATATATGCACTATTCAGTTTTATTAGAAGAATCAATTCAAGCGTTAAATATACTACCAAATGGTATTTATATTGATGGCACTTTTGGTCGAGGTGGCCATGCCACTAAAATCCTTCAACAGCTAAGTAGTAATGGTCGTTTAATTATATTTGATAAAGATCCAGAGGCAATTAAATTTGCTAAGGAGACCCTAGGGTCTGATAGTAGAGTAACTATTGTTTACCGTCCCTTTTCAGAAATTAATGCTTATTGTGAAGAAAGTAACTTATTAGGTTGTATCAATGGAATTCTATTGGATCTAGGTGTTTCATCGCCACAGATTGATAACGCAGAACGTGGATTCAGCTTTATGTATGATGGACCTTTGGATATGCGTATGGATCCAAATGTTGGTCAACCTGTATCTGAAGTCTTAAAAATTCTTTCTGTTGAAGAATTAACTTATATTTTTAAAGTTTATGGTGAAGAACGTTTTGCTAAAAAAATTGCGACTACTATTAAGCATGACCTAGATAACGGTATTGAATTTAATACCACATTAGCGTTAGCAAACTTGATTTGTAGAATCATTTTCAGTAAAGAAAAAAAACATCCCGCCACTCGCTGCTTTCAGGCTTTACGCATTTATGTGAATGAAGAGTTAGCAGAAATTGAAAAAGTAATCGCATCAGCTGAAAATATACTTACAAAAGAAGGTAGGTTAGTCGTTATTTCATTTCATTCTTTAGAGGATAGGATAATAAAACGTTATATGACAAAAATGGTTAATGGAAACAATGATCGTGACCTGAAAATTCCAAGAGGCTTGCCTATAATAGAAGAAAAGAAAAAAGTCATGTCTTGGGTGGTTAAGATGATGAAAGCAAATCAGGATGAACTTTCAGAAAATAACCGTTCACGAAGTGCTATCTTAAGGGCTGTGGAAAAAATTTGAGCATTATTAGTCGCGCTGAAATACGAAGTAAATTAATTGAATCACTAAAATATAATTTATTAGCTGCAAAATCTATTTTTGTATTGTTGCTGTTGATTATATTGATAGTCACTTGCATATCTATATTATCAATCAAATTTGATCATCGTAAACTCATGATTAGCCAGCAAAAAAATGATCAAAAACAGAATGAATTACACGTTCAATGGACTCAAATATTGTTGGAACATAGCACTTTAGCTTCGCCGATATTGGTTGAATCAAAAGCACGTACCAAACTTAATATGATTGACCCTCAGGCTAAAAATATTGAAAGACTAAGTGAGCAGCCATGATAAAGTGGCGCTTTATATTTATTGTATCATTTCTTGGATTATGTCTATTAGGTATAATTACTAAATTAATTTATATGCAAACCGTTGAGTATAAATTTTTAGACCTTCAGGGCGACTCCAGAATTGAAAGAGTTATTAATAAGCATGCCTTTAGGGGTACAATTGTTGACCGCAATGGCTATCCTATTGCTGTGAGTACTCCGGTTGATGCAATATGGGTTAACCCTAGGTTTGTTAAAATTAACAGTGATTTTTTAGCTGTTTTAGGCATGCTTGATCTATCAATTGGCTCACAAGAAAAGATATTAATACGTATTAAAAAACGTTTAGGTAGAAGTGGATTTGTTTATTTAAAACGACAGGTAAATCCCTATATTTCAAATCAGATCGAGAATATGAATTTACCTGGAGTAAATCTTCAACGTGAATATAAACGTTATTATCCAGATGCAGAAGTGACCGCACATGTTTTAGGTTTTACGAATGTTGATACACAAGGCCAAGAAGGTGTTGAGTTAGAATATAATAATTGGCTGAATGGTGCTTCTGGTTCAGAATTAGCATGGTTTGATGTTAAAAAAAACCTAATAAAAAAAACAGGTGAGTCAAAACAAGCAATTGAAGGTAGTGACATTGCCTTAAGTATTGATAGAAGAATACAATTTATCGCCTATAAAGCTTTAAAAGATGCTGTTAAAGAAAATGTTGCTGAAGGGGGGTCTGTTATTGTCTTAGATGTTAAGACCAGAGAAATTTTAGCGATGGTGAATCAACCATCTTATAATCCAAATGATATGACAACAGCTTTGCTAGCAGCAAGAAGGAACAGAGCTGTCACTGATGTTTTTGAGCCTGGTTCAACCATAAAAACCTTTGCTGCTATTATTGGACAGACGTCTGGAGAATATACGCCTGATAGTATAATTAATACTTCACCTGGTCATTACCGTATTGGTAGAAAGACAATAAGAGATTTTAAAAATTACGGTGAATTAAGTCTAAGAAATATACTTCTTAAATCTAGTAATGTTGGTATTTCAAAACTTGTTTTATCTCTACCCCACGAATTATTACCAGATACACTTTTGTCATTTGGTTTTGGCTCAAAAACAGGTGTTAATTTTCCGGGTGAGCGCACAGGATATGTTCCGACCCCGGCCAAGTGGGGCGAGTTTCCACTTGCTACATTATCATTTGGTTATGGTATGAATGTTACGGCCTTACAGTTAGCAAATGCTTATGCCACTATTGCCAATGACGGCGTGCTTTTAAAGCCATCACTATTGAAATTAAATTCGAGCAAAAAAGTGACTGGTTTTAGAATCATTGATAGTGAGATTGCTGCGGCAACTTTAGATATGCTTAATAATGTTGTCGAAGGAAAGGGTGGCACAGGGCGTAATGCTAATCTTAAAAACTATCACGTAGGCGGTAAAACTGGTACTGTGCGTAAAGCCATAGCAGGTGGTTATGCTACAGACTCATATGTTGGGGTTTTTGTCGGGGTAGCTCCTGTCACTAATCCAAAATTAGCAGTCGTTGCTATTATTGAT
>JBLIDR010000051.1:0-8098 GCA_047632655.1 Francisellaceae bacterium
ATTGCTTGAGTATGTTTTGTTGGCTGGCTAATAATTTTAACCGAAACTAGATTCTCTGATTTTAACTCAAATTTATTAGACTTTAAAACAAGAATATCATGCTGGAAAACTGGATTAACCGGTACCACATAGGCTGCATCAAATTTTTCTTGATAACGACCAGTAACCGTTGATGTGTTACGCTTAATAACCTGCTCAACCGTGCCTTCAAATTTACCTTTATGATTAATTCCCGCAGGGCGAACTAAAGCGATATCACCATGAAACACACATTTCATTTGTCGAGTAGGTAAATAAATACGCTCACCTGAATCTGTAACTAACTCTCCCGGACCGTCTCTATTCGCAACAATTCTGCCTTTTGTTAAATCCATTTTTTCAACTAAACCATAATAGCCTTTGCCATTAGGATACAACTGACCATCCCGGCCCATTGCTATCAATCTGCGCTTGAGCGCAATACGCTCTTCATCACCATTTATTTCTAGTACTTCTAAAAGCTGCCCAAATTCAACTGGAACACCTTGGTCTTTGATAAAGTTTAAAATTACATCTCGACTTGGTATTGGATTATCATATTTTTTTGCTTCTTCAATTTTGTTTGGATCTGTATCTTTTCCATAAGATTTTGTCATATATTATTCCGTGGTATCAAACCATTGTTTTTTTATTACTGCTCCTTGATTAAATTCGGCAATCCCTTTGAATAAACCATCTAAATACAAGCGTTTAACTCCATTTAAACCTAATGCCACATTCATCCATTTGCCCGTATCTCTAAAGAGCCTATATTCTTCATTATTTAATTTTACTATTTCAGCATCTAAAAATGCTGTTTCAACTTCGAGTATAGCAGCATATTTATTACTCGCTTCACTAATCACAGTTAAGTTTTTTAGTGTTTTCATCTGTTCTTCTTTAAAAATCCCACATTGCACTCGATGTAAATAAACCAAATGAGCAGGAACACCTAACATCTTACCTATATCTTCACTCAAAGTGCGGATATAAGTGCCCTTAGAACATGAAACATATATTTTTAGCTGACTGAGTTCTGCATCAAAATCCAATATATCCAGCTTATGTATTATAATTTCACGCTCCTCACGAGGGATTACAATACCAGCTCTAGCATATTCGTATAATGGTTTCCCTTTATGCTTTAAAGCTGAGTACATTGGCGGGACTTGAGTCAATTTACCAGAAAAATTTTCAACGATAGAGTTAAGCTTTTTTTCATCTATATCAGGTACTGACTTAACTTCCAGCTCATCACCTTCTTTATCACCAGTAGTGGTACTAACCCCTAACTGCATTATGGCTATGTAGGCCTTGTCTGAATTCAGAAGGTACTGACAAATTTTAGTCGACCGACCAAAACAAATTGGCAACAAGCCAGTTGCCATAGGATCTAAACTTCCAGTATGCCCTGCTTTCTTGGCATTAAACAACCACCTTACTTTTTGTAATGCTTGATTTGATGAAAGGCCATATGGTTTATCCAGTAGGATAATACCGTCAATATCATCGCCTTTACGTCTTCCCATTAAAGCAGGCCTTCATGATTGTTAATCAACCTTTCACATATAATACGAGCCGCTTCATATTCACCAACTTTTCGCTTATTAGAAATGACCGTGACAGATTCATTTAATTTTTCAACTTCACATTTAACATGGAAAGTTTTCTCATGATCTTTGCCTTCAGTATTAATCACACTATATAAAGGTAATGGCAAACTATTTTTTTGTAGAATTTCCTGTAATTGTGTCTTAGGATCTTTTATATTTTGATCTATACATAAATGATTCAATTTATCTTTATACCATTCCAACACACAAGATTTAACTGATTGAAAGCCAGAATCTAAATATATTGCACCAATGACTGCCTCAAAAGCATCTTCAAGTAACCGTTCTCTTTTGTGCCCACCAGATTTAAGTTCTGACTCACCAAATTCTATAAATTCATTTATCTTATAATCTTGAGCCATACTAGTCAGCGTATCACCCTTAATTAAAGTCATACGCATCTGAGAAAGCATACCTTCTTTTGCTTCTGGAAAGCGAGCGTACAATTCATCAGCACAAATAGCACCTAAAAAAGCATCTCCAAGAAATTCAAGGCGCTCATTATGAGTACGCCTCTTACTTCTGTGGGTTAGAGCTAACTTGAGTAATTCAATATTTTTGAATTTATAATTAATATTCTTTTGTAGTAAATTTAAATCACGAACCATAGAAAACCATATTATTACTTAGTCTGAATAAATTTTCAGCTGAGTTTACAATCGTCATTCTACGCAAATTAAAAAATTTTTCAATACTAAAATGTTCGACCGATCTCATTCCAACGAATTTTATGCCATAAAGAGCCATTGCTATTCCAACTCATCCAAACAAACATGGCTTTACCAACAAGGTTTTGTTCTGGCACAAATCCCCAATAACGACTGTCGGCGCTATTGTCACGATTGTCTCCCATCACAAAATATTTGCCTTTAGGCACGACTAAATTTTTAAAGTTCATTGATTTACGCCATGGCATATCAATAATATTATGGGTGACGGTACCTAAATTTTCATTGTATATTTTAACTGGATCAGATGGCGAGTCATCTAACACCACTTCGTTGCGTACAAATTTTTGCGTCATTTCTTTTCCATTGATATATAAAACCTTATCAATGTAACTAATCTTATCACCAGGTACGCCAATTACACGCTTAATAAAATCAACACCACTATAGACTGGATAATGAAAAACCACTATATCCCCACGCTTAGGCTCACCTGTCGGGATGATGACTTTATTACTGAACGGGATACGCACACCATACGCAGTTTTATTAACAATTAAAAAATCGCCAATTGGTAGCGTTGTTTCCATCGACCCAGTCGGGATATTGAAATTACCAAACAAAATGGCTCTCAGAATAAAAACAATAACAAAAACTGAAAATAATGAACGACAATATTCAGCTACTATTGGGGCTTTTAAAACAATGGCTTGCTCTTTTTTATTTAGCCCTTTAAGTCTATCTTTATTTTTTTCATACCTAGCTTTGGTGAAAAATAATTTATCAACTAAATAAATGATGCCTGTAACAATAGCTGCAATAAAAAGCCAATAATCAAAATTGATTAAGGCAATGTACTTATATAAGAACATAACAACGATCACGGCAATAATGATAAAGGCCCAAGAGCCTAATCCATTATTTTTTTTCTGCTTCGACTCTTCACTCATTCAGATATCCTTATCTAAACCCACAGAATTGACCTGTGTTCTTTTGAAAATATTTTTGATGATATTCTTCGGCTACATAAAATTTCTTAAATGGTATCACTTGAGTCACTATTGGTCTATCAAACTTACATTGATTCTTCTCAATTGAATTCTCTGCGATCTGTTTTTGAATATCATCAATATAAAAGATAACACTCCGATACTGACTGCCAACATCGGGTCCTTGTTGATTCATTGTTGTTGGATTATGAACGGCCCAAAATTCTTTGAGTATGTCATTAAAACTAATCATATCATCATCAATAACAATTTTAAGCACCTCAGCATGACCTGTATTTCCAGAGCATATTTCTCTATAACTTGGGTTTTCAGTCTTACCACCGGAATAACCAACCTCTGTTGATACAACTCCCTTTATGGTGAAAAAATGTTGTTCAATACCCCAAAAACAACCCGCGCCTATAATAATTTTTTGCAGCATAATTCAAATCCTTACCTAACTACAGATCCAGCCTTACAATTAGTAGCAATGATATACTTTGCTCCCAAGGTAATTTGTTGTGACAGTCTATCCTTATTTTTATCATATTGGATAGGATAATAATTAACTTTTTGTAATTCATATGTCGCACCAAGTTGTTTATTAACGGTCTCAATTTGCTTGGATATATTAGCTAATATTTTATTTTGCAGATCTTGAGTTATTTTGGCCGTATAGTTTGGGTCTGTCTCATTATTGGCATTAGCAATACTAAACTGCATATCAAAGCTATTTAATGCAACCGAACTATCCCCTGCTGGGGTTATCTGCCCTTGATTAGTTAGTTTCTGCATATCTTCATTATTCAGCCTTGCTTTAACTAAAAATGTGTAATCACAAACTGATCCACCATAACTACACTTACCATTTTGAGTTAAAGAAATTGGTTGCCACACAACATCTGGAAATACTTTTTTTAATCTAGATAAGGCTTTCGCTTGAACTGAAAATTTTTGACTTTGTGGAGAATTTGCATTAACAGCAATGGTGACATAATTTGTGCTTTGATTAACAATTTCCTGCGCCATCGTGTTATAAGTAATGGTACAAGGCTGACGTTGAAATTGATTTCCTGTGTTCACATAAACATTATGCTGACCCTTTTGATCATCATTATTAGCCGTGTTTTTTGAATTCATAGCGCTATCAGACACTTTTTGAGAATCTCCAGGCTTCATGTCTTTTAAATTTAACTGCTGAGCAGCATAAGACAAACTAATGCCTAACGATAAAACGGCTGTGAATATTAATCTTTTATTCATGGAGATACCTTAATAAATTTTGCAACAGTACAATAGTAGGGTATCAAAAGATCAAATGTCCAGAAAAGTATAGTTTTCAAATAATTTTAGGAGCTCGTGATTATGTCCAATCTAAAATAACTTTACCACATTGCCCTGATTTCGTCATTTCAAAACCTTCAAGGAAATCATCAACTTTATAGTGATGAGTGATTACGCTCGAAACATCCATACCACCTTGAATCATACTTGACATTTTATACCAAGTCTCGAACATTTCACGCCCATAAATACCTTTAAGAATTAGTCCTTTAAATATAATATCATTCCATGGCAAAGTGACATCACCACCTGAAATTCCAAGTAATGACATTTTTCCACCATTATTCATCATACGAATCATCGTTGAAATAGCTGAAGGCTGTCCTGACATCTCCATACCTATATCAAAACCTTCATACATCCCTATATTTTTCATTACTTCATGAAGCTTTTCATCCAAAGCTTCTTTTGTTTTGTATGGCGAAATATCTAAGGCAACATCAGCACCCATATCTTTAGCCATTTTCAGGCGATATTTATTCATATCAGTAATAACAATTCTTCTAGCGCCAACAAATTTAGCAATTTTCACTGCCATAATTCCAATTGGCCCAGCACCAGTAATAAGAATATCCTCACCGACTAAATCAAATGACAAAGCTGTATGCACGGCATTTCCTAAGGGATCAAACATGCTAACCAGGTCATCATCAATTCCTGCTGGAATTTTAAATACATTAACAGCTGGAATAGATAAATATTCAGCAAAAGCACCTTGACGATTCACACCAATCCCGACTGTTTCACGGCATAAATGTCTCTTACCAGCTTTACAGTTACGGCAGTGACCACAAACGATATGCCCTTCACCAGAAACCCTATCACCAAGTTTAATCCCCCTAACTTCAACACCAAGTTCAACAACTTCACCAACAAACTCATGACCGACAATCATAGGCGCAGGAATGGTGGCTTGAGCCCAAGCATCCCAGTTATAAATGTGTAAATCTGTGCCACAAATAGCGGTTTTTTTTATTTTAACTAATACGTCATTGTGCCCAACAGCTGGCTTGTCAGCCTCAACCATCCAAATACCAGGTTCTTTTTTTAATTTTGATAATGCTTTCATAATATTATCCTTGAATGTGAAATTTCAATAAAATTAAAATCATATTGTTTTTATAAAAAACCTAACTCTTTAGCTGCTGAAGTAAAGGCATCAACGGCTTTATCAATTTGCTCAAAAGTATGTACTGCTGACATTTGAGTTCTAATTCTAGCCTTACCTTTAGGCACAACAGGGAATGAAAAAGCAATCACATAAATACCATAGTCTAATAATTTTTCAGCTAAAGCCGCGGCTTTTTTCTCTTCATATAACATAACTGGAATAATTGGATGCTCTCCAGGAACTAAATCAAAACCGGCAGCAGCCATTTTAGAACGGAAGCGCTGTTGATTTGCTTGTAGTTTAACCCTTAAATCATCAGATTCTTTTGTTATTTCTAAAGCTTTAATAGATGTATGCGTGATAATTGGCGCTAATGAATTTGAAAACAAATAAGGCCTAGATAAGTTTTTAAGTACATCAATAACGACTTTATTAGCACAAGTGTAACCACCGGAAGCACCACCCAAACCTTTACCTAAAGTTCCAGTCAAAATATCTACGCGACCCATCACATCACAATGTTCAATCGAACCTTTACCTTTTGCCCCAACAAAACCAGAAGCGTGGCAGTCATCAACCATAACGATCGCGTTATATTTATCAGCCAAATCACATACACTTTTTAAATCTGCGATAATGCCGTCCATTGAAAAAACACCGTCGGTTGCAATCAATTTATATCTAGCACCAGCTGCGTCTGCTTCTTTAAGTTTCTCTTCCAAATTAGCCATATCATTATTGTTGTAGCGAAACCTCATTGCTTTACATAAACGCACCCCATCAATAATACTAGCGTGATTTAAGGCATCACTTATAATCGCATCTTCTTTAGTTAAAATTGTCTCAAACAAACCTGCATTTGCATCAAAACATGACGGATAAACAATCGTATCTTCAAATTCAAAAAATTCACTAAGCTTTTTTTCTAGCTCTAAATGGATGGCATTAGTACCACAAATAAAACGTACAGATGCCATACCAAAACCACAGGATTCAATATTATTCTTCGCGTGTTGAACCAACTCTTTGTTATTAGCCAAACCTAAATAATTATTTGCACAAAAATTAAGAAGTTTTTCTCCATTTTCAAGCGTAATTTCTGTATCTTGAGCTGAGTTGATAACTCGTTCACTTTTATATGTTCCAGCCTCTTTTATTTCAGCAATTTTATTTTCCATCGTTTTATAAAAATTTTTATTCATCACTCTTCCTTATCTTTGTTGTATACAATTTATTTTTTCACTTCTATCTCTTTCATAAAAAAGGTTAACATAAAACAAATAACAAAACAGCCAAGCAAAATATAGAATATATTTTGATACACTACTGCACCGAGTTGCGACTCATTACCTTCTTGTACATTACCATAGCCATCTAATAATACTCCGACAAGTGGTATAATCAAAGAGCCAAAAAGCACTGATGACATATTCGTAATACTTAATGAAATACCGCTAACTTTTTCTCTAACCAAGTGCGCCGCTCTTGAATATGATGGAATCAAACCACTATTAAAAAAGCCATAGGCAAAGTATATAACAATCAACATAGGCATTGAAATATTTGGAACATAAATAATTGTATAAATTAGAATAAGAGAAAACAAGGCTGAAATACGCATCATGGTAACCAATTTAACGCTAGATGAAATAATACCAAAAATTGGACATCCAAAAACTAAACCAATAAATATCATGCCTACCAAAAAAGCTGAATCTGTATGACTAAACCCTCTGAATAAACCAGTATATCTAATACCCCAAGACTCAGCTAAGACAACCGTTGGTGCATATAATAAACCTATGTATAGACAATTTAGCCATAAACCCTTGCTGACAAGAACTTCTTTTACAGCTGGCCATATTTTAATTGAAACTGAATCCTTTTTCACCAATGATTCCGGCGATTTTTTAACCAGGATAAACATTAGAAAAGCTAAAATAACAAATAATATAGTAAAAGCCAACATACACCCATTAACACCAATAGATTGAACCATAATTGACATTGGCGCATCTCCAACTGCTGCGCCAAACATTCCCATGGCTTGAGTTAATCCTGCTAACAGAGGAAAATATTTATAATCAAACCAATCAATAGCAATTCTAAGCGTACCCACAAAAGCAAAGGCCGCACAAAAACCCATTAACATTCTAGAAAACAAGGCAGTTTCTATGCTCGTTGCGAAATAAAAAATTAATGTTGCAAAAGCACATAACAGAGCGGCAAATGTCATGATTTTTCTTGGCCCGAATTTGTCAGTTATTATGCCAACTGGAATTTGCATTATTATGTAAGGAAAATAAAAAAAAGAAGAAATGGCGCCAAGCGCTAACATGTTTGCCCCAAACTTAA
>JBLIDR010000052.1:0-8088 GCA_047632655.1 Francisellaceae bacterium
ATAGGCAGTTCAACTGTTAAATTTATTTATTTCCAATCCATAACATAAAGTACCAACTTTATTTATGAGGTCTTTTGTGTAAAGATTACAGACGATATTTTTGTTTCTAGCTGAATATATCAGATGTGTAGCATTACGATATTTAAATAATTATGTGAAAAGGAATTTAACGGTTATGAGTAATCAAGAAAAAAATATGGCAAAAATCCATTCAAAGGTAGCTAAATTATTAGGAAAGTCTGATAAAAAAATAGAAAAAGAATTTTTACATTATTTATATCATGCGTTAGGTCGCCGGTTAGATGCTGATGTTCATTATCATAATCAAGCCTTATCTTATACGATTCGAGATCATTTAATGGTTGCTTGGAAAAAAACTTGGCGCGCATATAATGAACAAAAATCTAAACGTGCTTATTATCTGTCAATGGAATTTTTAATTGGTCGTTCAATGGTTAATAATTTAATTAATCTTGGTATTGAAAAAGAAACCTATAAAGCAATTTATGATTTAGGTTTGTCCATTGAAGAAATTGAAGAGTCAGAACACGATGCTGGTTTAGGCAATGGTGGTTTGGGCCGTTTAGCTGCTTGTTTTATGGATAGTTGTGCTACGTTGGCTTTACCGGTGATGGGTTATGGCCTACGATATGAATATGGAATGTTTCGTCAGCATATTCAAGATGGATACCAAATTGAAGAACCTGATCATTGGTTGAGATTTGGGTCACACCCTTGGGAGCTTATGCGACGAGAATATACACGTACCATTAAATTTGGTGGCAAAACTCATAAATATAAAAATCCCAATACAGGTGAAGATGAAGTCATTTGGAAGTGCTCTGAACTGGTTTTGGCTGTTCCCTTTGATGTTCCAATTCCTGGGTTTAAGAATGAAGTTGTGAATACATTACGTTTATGGTCAGCATCAGCAAAAGAAGATTTTGATCTTAATGCTTTTAACTCAGGGTCTTATACTGAAGCTGTGTCAGCCAAAAATGAAGCAAATAATATCACGATGGTTTTGTATCCTAATGATGCCAGTGAAAATGGTAAAGAGCTACGTTTGCGTCAGCAATATTTTCTTGTCTCTGCTAGTTTGCAAGATATTGTTCAACAATGGAAATCGCGCTTTGGTAATGACTTTAGTGATTTTGCGGAGAATAATGTTTTTCAATTAAATGATACTCATCCAAGTTTAGCAATTGCTGAGCTAATGCGCTTGTTGGTTGATGAGGAAAAAATTAATTGGCATCTAGCATGGGATATCACCACAAAAACTATGGCCTATACCAATCATACTCTATTACCAGAAGCTTTAGAGCAATGGTCTGTCGGCCTCTTTGAAAAGTTATTACCACGCCCATTAGAAATTATTTATGCCATTAATCACATGTTTTTGGCAACAATTGATCGCAAGTGGCCTGGAGATGATGAACGTAAACGTAGAATGTCTATAGTCAGTCAGCATAATACTATACAAATGGCATATCTTGCGATTGTTGGCAGCTTCTCTGTTAACGGGGTTGCAGCATTACATTCTCAATTGTTAAAGGAAGGGCTATTTCATGATTTTTATGAATTATGGCCTGAGAAATTTAATAATAAAACAAATGGTGTAACTCAAAGACGTTGGATGGCGGCGTGTAATCCTAATTTACGTAGCTTGTTAGAAGAAACGATAGGTGAGAGCTGGATAACTAATTTAACTGAACTAAGCCAACTTGAAAAATATGTGGATGATAAAAAATTCTGTAAGAAATGGGCGAGAGTTAAACGGAATAATAAACAGCGAGTGGCTGATTTAGTTTATAAAGAAGTTGGTGTTAAGTTTAATGTTGATTCAATGTTTGATGTTCAAGTTAAACGTATTCATGAATATAAACGTCAACTATTAAATATTTTACATGTTATCCATTTATATTCCCGTATTAAGCATAATGATATTGAAAACTGGACTAACCGTTGTGTATTGATTGGAGGTAAAGCCGCTCCAGGTTATGTTATGGCTAAGGGCATTATTAAATTGATTAACAATGTTGCTGATGTCGTTAATAATGATCCAGAGGTTGGTGACAAATTAAAAGTTGTATTTTTTCCAAATTATTGTGTTTCAGCGATGGAAGTAATTTGCCCAGGAACTGATTTGTCAGAGCAAATTTCTACTGCTGGTAAAGAAGCTTCTGGCACAGGTAACATGAAATTCATGATGAATGGCGCCATTACTATTGGTACACTTGATGGTGCTAATGTGGAAATTTTAGAAGCTGTCGGTGCTGAAAATTTCTTTTTGTTTGGCTTAAAAACGCCTGAAGTTAAAGAACTAGGTCGGAATTATAAACCACATGAATATATAGAAAAGGATTCATCTTTGCAGGAGGTTATAGATTCATTAGAAGCTGGGATATTTAACCCTAATGAGCCTAATATTTTTGACTCTATTTTACAAGCGATAAAAAGTCCTCATGATCCATGGATGACTTTGGCTGATTTTCGAAGTTTTGTTGATGCACAAAAAGAGGTGGCTGAAGCTTATTTAGATCAACAGAATTGGGTTAAGATGAGTATCCTGAATAGCGCACGTAGTGGATGTTTTTCAACAGACCGTACTATGAAAGAATATAATGAGGATATTTGGGGATTGGAGGCTATTGAAGTCTGAAATATTAAATATTTATAATTACCACCCCTCAATTCTTGCGACTGTTAGCGTGTTTATGTTATTTTTAATTTCTAACCTTATTAACTTAGATTGGCTTTCTAGAAAGTTATTATGTATGCTCGTATGCCTTATATTGCGAGGAATTATGGCGTTTAAAAAATTTGTTAATATAGTTGAAGAAGGGTTAAAATTACAGTGAGTAAAAAATAAAATGATGCCCTGTTCTATATAACTAAAGCACGAATTATTATTAATATTTATGGATCCACTAAAATCAGCATAATGGGCGCCTTTAGTGCTAAATAATTTAATTTCTTGTATTAATTCTTTTTCAAGATTTTTTCTTGATAAGGCGTTAGGATCCTGTTCATTTGCTACATGTCTTACTTTCATATTTCCTAGGGACATCAAAAATAGAGCAGCTCTTTCTCTTCCGCTATTTCCATGTTTATGTCTCAAATGTAATGAGTTATGATTTAGCGCTGTACTATTACTAATATAATCATTAATACATAATTCTAGAATCATTATTATATATAAAAATTCTTCAATTTTTAGTTCCTCAGATACAGTTAGTCCCTCTGGTGTATCTGTGAGCTTATTCAAAGATCTTGAGATTTCTCTTTTTTTGAATGGATGGTATGCTTCAGTTATGACTGGTCCATTGAGATTATGGGAAGCTATTTTATTTTCGTCCATACCACGAATACCATGTCTAAAAGGATTATCTTTATATTTTCTGTCCTCTGTTGAAAAATCTGATATTGAACCTAAGGCGTTGTAACCGACCAGTACAACACCCTTATAACCAATAACGATAGTTCTTTTAAATCCTAAGTTATGTAAATTTGACATTAAATTTGGAGCCATAGCGGAGCTGTAGCAGCTTAATAAATGTATTGTTATATTATTACACTTGGCGTGAGTAATTGCATTGCTTAATAACTGGGCCATGTATGACGCTGTAATCTCACAATATTGAGTGGACTTATCACGCTTTAGCACACTCTGTATGAATACTGGGTCCTGGCCATCTTGTGGTTCGGCTCCATGGATATCTATATATATTTTGGTATGAGGTACTACTCGTGTACCAAGAAATGCTGTTAATTCGGCGCTAGCTATCTCTTTATTGGTTCGACCTTGTGGTTCAATATTTAGAGATGCAGTTGGGAATCTATCTATATTTCCATCAAGCGCAAAATCAATTCTTAACATTTCCATTGGACGCTCTGTTTCTATTGCTTGTCTTGTTTTATCTGAGGTAAAGTCAAAGAGGTAATCATGACGCGGATATTGATAATCATTAATATCTTTTCTGGTATAGCAGGATCCCTGGAATCTATCTTGTTGATTAACTGGGTAGCTTGGGTGACAAGCAAGAAAACCTACATATAAAGTTCGAGCATATTTTCTATTAGGCATAAATTATTGTCAATAGTTAGATGTTAACAATAATTATAGTTAATATTTATATATATAACATTTTTCAGGTTGAGGTTATTAAGCATTTAGTTAAAGTGATATTTATAATAAATTGGTGAACAAATCATTGAATTTTTTAGGTAATAAAGATGGTTTACCATTTGGATCAACAAAAAACAATTTAATATCTGCAACTAAACATAGCTTATTATCTTGATTGCGACATTTATGGTAAATTACAAATGATTTCTCGGTAGGGTCTTTTAGGCGTATTTCTAGTGTAATAACATCGTCCATATATGCTTGAAAATAATATTTTAAATTTGCTTTGGCAACGACTCCCATTAGACCTGTATTTACCATGTTTTTATATGAATATCCGATTAATTCACATAGGTCAATTCGAGCTCGTTCCAATAAAATAAGCCAATTTGCATTACCTACATGACCTTGACCATCTAAATCATCAAGTCTAATCTTATATTCAAATTTGTATATTTTACTCATAAGTGGAGAATAACTTTATCTGGAATATAAAATATTGTATTTAACTATAATTGATTTAACAATAAGTATTTTGATTGCCCTGATTTTATTTTTATGAGCGAATAGGAATAAATTTTTCAACTTTAACATTGTTCACAGGGTTATAATCATTTTCAGACTTAACATTTCCAATCCAATTCGCGACACTAAAGGCTAATAAGTCTGAGTTATTAGCCTTCATTTTATCCGCCATGTGAATTTTAAATGTTGCTCGTTCAATGTAAGTGTTCTCATCATTTTCTTTAGTGAAAGATGCTTGAGTATGGATTGCCCATCCTTTTATTTTACTGGATTTTTTACGTTGTTTAGACATTTGTATAATTATACCCAGCTCTTTGAAAGCAGCATATTTACTTGTGCATCAAGATGATTGACTTCTTTTGGCACTTTTGCTTTGCTTCTTTCTTTAGGTGAAAGACTTTTAAAGATAATGCCATTTTTTTTGGCATGCACAGAAATAGCACTCACGCTGCAATCAAGATCTTTAGCTGCCATTTTACAGGTATAATCATTGTCTGCAAAACCTTGTAATATCTCTTTAACACTTTTGTGATATTTTTTATTAACCAAGTATTCCAGTGAGAGCTTTCCCATGTACGATATATTCCTTAACTTAAGATTTAGCTGATGTATTTGTTGATTTAGAATTAGTAGTTGTTTTTTCAGCTTTTGCTTTAGGAGATTTTTCTACATTAGAGAATTGGCAAAATGTTTTTTGTATTTTCTCTTGCATTTTTTTTGAATCTTGTACAAAAGCAGATTTATATTTAGCTGTCAGTTCTGATACTGTATTAGTACCTTGTTTAGCAAAAGTTTCTGTATCGTCTTTAGCTGATTTTGCTATTTCAGTTATATATTGACTAAAATCAGAAGTTGATTTAATTTTAGTTAAAGTAGTGAAATTTTGGTTTGCTTTTACATAAGCTGTTTTTGCAGCATCAATGCTTTTTTTTGTATATTCTTGAAAAGATTCAAGCGCAACTTTTTGAACTTCAGAACTCATGTAGTTTGCATTCTTGGAGAATGACTCCGCTTGTTCTGTAATTTTCTTTATAAATTCATTCATAATAATCCTCAATGTATAATTTTATATATTTGTGCATACATAGTAAAGCTGTTTACTTTATGTGTCAAGAATTAAAATTGTGCAACGCAATAATCTAAGTCTATCGAGCACTTTTAGGTTTCTGTTGACATGAATTAAGTGATATGTCTAATTCTGCAAGAGGTCTCGTTTGTAATCTTTTTATATGGTTGTTAAACTACTAAAATTAATTATGTTTAATTTAACTTAAAAGGTTTTATTATGAAGACTAAGTTATTAAGTGCTTTTATGACGTTAGGCCTATTAACCTTAGCTGGATGCTCAGATGACAATGAAAGTAAAGCTGCGTCACCATCTACGGCACCATCTATTCCACAAAAAACTATGGTTTCTGAAGCTGTAACAAACGCGCCAGTTATACAAAAGGGAATTAAACTTTATGCTCAGGCAAATGATAAATCTAAAGTGATTACTGAAATCTCTCCACAGCAGCAAAGTAATTACAATCCAATTTTTAAAAATGCTGATGGTTGGATTAAGGTTGGTGATACAACCAATGGAAATACAGGGTGGGTCAAACCAGTACAAAATAAGAGTGCACAACTCAAGGCGGAATTAATTAAAATTCAGCAACGCCAACAACACCTTGCCGAGAGCTATCAACAAGAGTCATTACAGGCTAGAAAAACTGAACTTGCTATTATCCAACAATTAAATCGTACGAATGGTATTACAGTTATCCCTAAGCTTCACAAAATACCACGACAAGAGCAATTTCATTCAACTTCAGTTCGTTATTCAAGCAATAATAAAGATGGTATGGCAAAAGTGACTAAGTCATGGTTGGATAAGAATGGTGAAATTAAAACTAAAACTTTTACTATTCCTATAAGTGAATTAAATGGAATAGCCGTTCAACGTTAGGTACTTTTTATTTAGTAATGATAGATATAAACCAATTCAGTATGCCTATTGTTATCATTACTTTTTTGTATCAATACAAATATTTCATATAAATTCGATATTTCGAACAAATTTATATATATTTAAGAATTTCGGGAAAATCTCTTACATATTAAATAGATATACGCCATATTGTTATGACTTCCATTGTTTTAGAGTATGTTAGAAGACATTCACTAACAAAAAGGATTTTGTATGAATATGAACGATAAAGCTAAAGTGCAATTAAATAATCAGAATAAATTTAATCTTAATGATTCTACTTCACAGTACCTCAAGGAAATTGGCTTTCATTCTTTAATGAGCGCAGAAGAGGAAATGTGTTGTGCTAAAGCAATAAAGTTAGGTGATAGAAAAGCGTTCAATAAAATGGTTGAGCATAATTTACGTTTGGTGGTTAAAGTTGCAAAACCATATAAACCTAAAGGCTCAAATTCATTGTTAGACTTAATATCGGAAGGTAATTTAGGCTTAATCAGAGCAGTAGAAAAATTTGACCCAGATTTAGGCTGGCGTTTTTCAACGTATGCAGTGTGGTGGATACGTCAAAGTATAGAGCGAGCATTAATGAATCAGAATCGAACTATTAGGGTTCCTGTAAATGTTTTAAAAGATCTTAATGCATATAACCGTGCTGTAAGTGCGTTAAGTTCTGATTTAAAGAAAATGCCTAGTGAAGAAGAAATTGCTGAATTTATAGATCGTCCTGTTGAGGAAATTCGTCGTTTAGTGAATGAGACTAGAGATTCTTGTTATTTTGAAGATATTACTGATAAAGCAGATACATTCATTCAAAGTGGTGAAACTAATTCAACTACTTCTGAAGCTGAAAGTAGTCTACAAAATTCTGGAATGAGTAAGCTTATTAACAAGTGGTTAAATGTGCTCAGTGAGGATCAAAAAAAGGTATTAATGATGCGCTATGGTTTAAACGGTTATGATGTCCATACGTTAAGTGAGTGTAAAAGAGATGTCAGAGTTAGTCGAGAGAGAATCCGCCAAATACAAATCGATGCGTTAGCTAAAATTAAAAAATGTGCTGAAGAGTCTGGAGTCCTTTTAGCAGCATAGTTGATTATGAATAATTTAAGGAAAATAAAATGCCGCATTGTATTATTGAATATTCTGTTGAACTAGAGGAAATTATAGACCCAATACAATTAGTTGCCACAGCTTATCAGGGTGCTTTAAAATCTAACATTTTTAATGGTGATGATATTAAATCACGATCAATTGCGTATAAAAATTATCAGTGTGGAAACTCAAAAAAGTCATTTATTCATGTTACCGTTAAAATTTTGACAGGTAGAACTCCAGAGCAACATACATCGTTATCAAAGTCTATATTATCAGAATTCAAAAAGATTAATTTATCATCTGTTATATTTACGATGGAGATTGCTGAAATAGAGCGAAATATTTATGTTAAGACAAAGCTATGAGGGTT
>JBLIDR010000053.1:0-8061 GCA_047632655.1 Francisellaceae bacterium
CACTAAACAACATATTTTCAAGTACAGATATACCTTGAGCCATAGAAGCTATGATCAATGCTCTGTTAGTGATACTTTTAGAGCCCGGCAAGGAAACAGAAGCCTCAACAGGCCCAGCCACTGGAGAAATTGTATTTCGAATCATTATAGATAGCCCTACACCTAACTACTTGGTTTAAAATAGTGAGATTTGACTTACAAGATAAACTAAACTAAGCGCAAACCACCTTTATGACCATCAGTCAATTTTTTATCTTTTATAGAAGTTGGATCAATATCCACATCATCTTCGCCTTCATTCACCATTAAACCATAACCATGGTCTCTAGCGTAGACGCCCTGCCCAGTTTCTTGGGAATATAAACCTAAAATTGAGGCCACTGGAATATTAACATCCATGGTTTCGCCTGAGAAGCTAGCTCTAAAAGTTATACCCTCATCACTACATTCAAAATCACGAACTGCTTCTGTGGATAAATTGAGTACGATTTTTCCATCCTCATCAACAAAATCCCATGGAACTTCAACTTCATCACACTCAGTATCAACAAGAATATAAGGTGTGAAACTATGATCAGACAACCATTCATAAGCTGACCTAACCAAATATGATCTTAGCATAGCCATCTATGCTTCCTCCACATTTCCAATACTAATTTGAAATGACTCTCGAGAAAAAATACGTTCAGCATACTCTAAAATTGGTGCAGCTCTTGGGGGCAAGGTTATTCCTAACTCAGGAAGGCGATATAAAATCACCGCAATCATACAATCAATAACTCCGAATTTATCTTGCATGAAATATTTATTTCTAGAAAATATTGGAATGATACTTAAAAGCTCTTTAACTAAATTTGCTTTCGCATTATAAATTACATCTTCTGTTTTTCCAAATAAAGCGGCAACAAGATAGCGTGACCAATCTTGATCAATACGCTTAGCTAAAAATCTAGACTGGGCTCTCTCAACTGGAAACACAGTAAGCAATGGAGGGTGAGGAAAACGCTCCTCTAAATATTCAAAGATAACATCAGACTCATAGGCAACCAAATCTCTATCCATTAATGTTGGAACCGTACCATATGGATTTAATTCAAGCAGTGCATCTGGTTTGTCATTAAAATCAACATCAATCACATCAAAGTGAACACCTTTCTCAGCCAGCATAATTCTAATTCTATGACTATAAGGACAGTCAGGGTGAGAATATAAAGTCATTGTTGAACGTTTATTTTGAACACTCATAATTAATTAACCTTTAAAGTATTAAACTTTATCAACAATAGCTCATTACAAAGTAAGAACAATAAAAAGCGTAACGCCGAATTAACGTTTTGAAAATTGCGGTTTTTTACGCGCTTTTCTAAGGCCAACTTTTTTACGCTCAACAACACGTGAATCACGAGTTAGAAATCCAGCTTTACGCATTATTGAACGATTCTCTTCATCATAATCAACTAAAGCACGAGCAATACCTAAACGAATAGCGCCAGATTGACCTGTAATACCACCACCGTGGACATTAACTTTTACATCAAACTGGTCTAAAGCGTCAATCTCTATTAGAGGCTGCTTAACAACCATAGATGCTGTCTCACGACATAAATACTCATCAAGTTGACATTTATTCACCACGATTTGACCAGTCCCTTTTTTAAGGAAAACTCGAGCTACAGAACTTTTACGACGTCCAGTTCCATAATTATACATTTTTTCAGACATATTATTGATCCTTTAATTAACTAAGTTTAAGTTCTGTTGGCTGTTGAGCAGTATGCGGATGATCCTCTCCAGCATAAACCTTAAGTTTTTTATACATTACACGACCCAATGGATTTTTTGGCAACATACCTTTAACTGCTTTTTCAATAATACGCTCTGGAAATTTCTTCTGAAGTTTTTCAAATGAAATAGACTTAATCCCACCGATATAACCCGTATGATGATAATAAATCTTATTTTTTGCTTTATTCCCTGTTACTACAACTTTATCAGAGTTAATCACAACAACATAATCACCTGTATCAACATGAGGAGTATACTCAGGTTTATGTTTACCTTTTAATCTACTTGCAATTTCGGTTGCTAATCTCCCTAAAGTTTTACCATTGGCATCAATAAGAAGCCACTCTCGTTGTACTTCAGCAGGCTTTGCACTAAACGTTTTCATCTTTCTGACCTTATTTTATAGTTATCAATTACTCTGTTTATACAAAAATTAGAAGAATCAAATAAGGCAAATTAAACCTCAGATCAAAATACTAATTTACTTGAACGGAGGGGATTGTATCAAATATTGTCACACTTCTCAAAATAATTTATCACTTATTTAACTCATGACTTCAATTTGAATAGTATTATCAACCTAAATTTGCTTACCTTATATCAAATAAATACCAGAATATTATGCGAGAACACCGTGATAGAATTAAAACAGATGCTAAAAACAATGATAGAAAACGAAGGATCTGATCTATATTTAACATTTGATGCCCCGCCTAGTATTAAAGCTCAAGGCGAATTATTGGCAATGTCTAAAGATATATTCAAAGAAGAAGAGGTTGATCATATCGCAAAATCAATAATGGATGATAAACAAATAAATGCATTCTTAAATACTGGTGAAATGAACTTGGCGCTATACTACGAAGAGATAGGTAGATTTAGAGTTAATATTTTCAAACAACGAAATGAAACCGGGATGGTTCTTCGACACATAAAGACTGATATACCAAATAAAAATGATCTTGGAATTCCTGAAATAATGACAAGCCTAGTTATGCAAAAAAGAGGTCTAGTCTTATTCGTAGGTGGAACCGGTTCCGGAAAATCAACATCACTAGCCTCATTGATTGATTATCGTAATGAAAATGATGGTGGGCATATCGTTACAATCGAAGACCCCATTGAATATTTACACAATCATAAAAAGTCTATTATCACTCAACGTGAAGTTGGCACTGATACAGAATCATTTAGGGAAGCTCTAAAGAATACATTGCGCCAGGCCCCAGACGTTATTTTAATTGGTGAAATCCGTGATCGTGAAACCATGGAGCATGCAATTACTTTTGCAGAAACAGGTCATCTGTGCATTTCAACCTTGCATGCAAATAATGCAAATCAGGCCGTTGACCGTATATTACATTTTTTTCCAGACGATCAACATAAAAAATTACAATTGGATTTATCATTGAATTTAAAAGGAATCATTTCTCAAAGACTAATACCATCAAAAGATGGAAAGCGCGCAATGGCCGCAGAAATTTTAATCAACACCCCAATGATTAGTGAACAAATTAAACGTGGTGATGTTAGCGAACTAAAAGAAACAATGAGTAAATCAGAAAATATTGGTATGCAAACCTTTGATGGGGCTCTTTTCCATTTATATAAAGCTGATAAAATAACGCTTGATGAAGCTCTAAAAAATGCAGACTCAACCAATAATTTAAGACTAAGGGTAAAACTAGATGGAAATGATGCTGAAGCAACCACAAAGGCTGCCTCAGAAAAATATAAAATTAAATATGATGGTGATGAAGATCAAGACAATAAATTTTAAATTTACAATAACGATATTGCTAGCTTAGACCTTGTAATACAATCCTCAATTGCTAGGCGTTTAAAATAGTTTCCTGTGATCTGAACATTATTTTCACTCAAACAATCATCCAATAGTTTGATTTTTTCCCCGTGCTTTTGATGCAGCATAGGCACACTTTGATTTTTAAACCTAAAGACAATGACATCTACTTCAGATATACCTAAAATCTTATAAGCTTGATTTTTATAGTAACTTTCATCTGAAGCTTGATCATACTTAAAATGAATCACAACAGCACGACTATCATCAGTATTGTTATATGGATCTGAGGAAACTAATGAATAAAAGCTTTCATCAACCCCAATCAAACCGGCAACACGCGGCAATTTAGAACAGTCAGATCTAAAGATAACACCACAAGAAACAATTTTTGATACATTGATTTGGTTAAGAATATTTGACGCGGTTAAATTAATAGATGCAAGCAAGCTCACCGCATTCTTTACTGGAGTCGCTAAAATAATTTTATCAGATTTAAAATCACCTTGATTAGTTTCAATAATGTAACCACCAACATAACTCTCTTTTAAACTAATAACGCTACAATTCAAATCTACTTCGATCTTGTAATAGCTCACTAATTGTTCAACCAATGCTCTCAATCCACCTTGAATGGCATATTGTCGAGGAAAAGACTTATTTCTTTGTTTAATCTTAAACAACAAGCTTGCTGGGAAATCTCTAGCATCTTGAGATAAAACAGCATTAAAACAATGTCTAAGAATATGTTTATAATTGTAACATCCCATTATTTTAATGTAATACTGAGAAATTGAATATTTTTTTCGTGGAAAAAGATACCAGGCAATTATACCAAAACTAAGCCTAATTTTTTTTAACTTCTTTAAAACAGTATATGTTCTTCCATTTTCATACATCAAAAAAGGTAACTTTTTTTTCTGTACCAGTAAATGTTCTAATTTTGCTTCTTTGATTAATTCTAATAAGTTTACATATGAGTTATATAAGCTGTGAGCTCCAAATTCAAAAAAAATATTATCCTTTGAAAAAGTATCAATTATTCCACCACAACTAGCAGACGCTTCAATAACCTTAACACGGTAGCCTTTTTTCTGCGCATAGATAGCAGCTGATATACCACTGATACCCGCACCAATAATAGTAACTGATTTTATTTCCACTGCTATAAAATGAATTACTTAGACGCGTAGTCTATTGGCTGCTCATTCTCAATCGATATAGATTCTTCAATTGAAATATTACCTTCTGACAGGCCATGTGCGGCCCCAGAGGGCTGTAACAGTGACTGGCGAGACGTATCACGATTCAGACTCATTGTTCCACCTTCTGTATGCTCTTTTAGTTGATTCGCCTGAGCATAAATATTCTGAATCAAATCATTTGTTTTATTAATATGTTCGCTCACCTGCTGCTGATATTCTTTTAGACTTGATCTGGCTGAGTCAAGATCTTGCTTAATAACTTTAGAACTTCCAGTCACTTTGTTCTGCATTAAACCAATAAACCAGCCAATTATAAGACCTATCACACCTGCACCAATAATAAAAACCACTAACATTTACACTCCTAACTAATTAGCATTGATAAACCAAAACAACCGAATGGACACTTATCCCCTCAACCCGACCAATAAAGCCTAATCTTTCTGTAGTTGTTGCCTTAATATTAATATCATTTTCGCCGATTGACAATATTTTAGCAAGACTGCCAACCATTTTTGGAATATATGTCAATAATTTCGGCTCTTGCGCTATAACAGTAATATCAATATTTCCTATTTTATAACCTTTTTTTTGAACTTTTTTTAATATCTCACCCGTAAAAAAAGCGCTATCTTTATTTTTATTACTAACATCAGTATCAGGAAAGTGATATCCAATATCCCTTAAAGCAACTGAACCAAGTAAAGCATCACAGAGCGAATGTAATAAAACATCACCATCTGAATGTGCCTCCACACCCATGGTTGGATGCACATCTACACCAGCTAAAAGAAGAGGTTTATCTTCTGCGCTATATTTATGCACATCAAAACCGTGGCCAATTCTAAATGGGCTCATTAATCTTTCATCCTTTAATTACGGGGTAGCCAGACTTATTCCAACCACCAAAACCGCCATCCATAGAAATCACATTTTGATATCCCATTTTCACCAAACTTTCAGCTGCAAGTGAAGATCGATAACCACCACCACAATACAATACTAATTCAGTTGATTTATCCGGTATAGTTTGAATAACTTTCATTTCCAGGACTCCTCTCCCGATATGTCTAGCATCAGGCAAATGTGAAACTGCAAATTCTGACCCCTCCCTCACATCTATTAAAATGAAATCATCACCTTGATCCATTTTAGATTTCACATCAGAAACTAAGCATTCTTTAATTTTTTCCCTAGCAGCATTTACCAGATCAATAAATTCTTGACTATGTTGCATTATATTACGCCTTAACCATTCAATCATTTTTATATATTTACATACTAATAATATATAAAATAATCTAGAATGCTTCTTTTATTTAGCATTAAATTTATCCATAAATTACATAGACTAAATTAAAGAGCAAGGAACTTCTATATGTTAGAGACACAGCACCATAAATTAATTATTTTAGGCTCTGGCCCAGCCGGATATACCGCAGCAGTTTATGCTGCACGCGCAAATCTTAATCCAGTCGTTATTGCCGGTATTCAACCAGGGGGCCAATTAATGACAACAACTGATGTGGACAATTGGCCCGGAGCACCTGAAGGAACTCAAGGGCAAGGTTTAATGCAAAACATGCAAGAACATGCGGAAAGATTTAAGACAAAGGTTATATATGACCATATCAATGAAACAGACTTATCTCAAAGACCATTTAAATTAACGGGTGATAATGCCATATATACTTGTGATGCCCTCATTATTACCACTGGCGCAACAGCAAAATACTTAGGTCTTGAGTCTGAAGAAAAATTTGCAGGCAGAGGCGTCTCCGCATGTGCAACTTGTGACGGGTTCTTCTACCGTAACAAACCAGTAGCCGTTATTGGCGGGGGTAATACCGCAGTTGAAGAAGCCCTTTACTTATCCAATATTGCCAGTGAAGTAACTTTGGTCCATCGTAGAAATGAGCTGCGTTCAGAAAAAATATTAATTGATCAAATTAAACAAAAATCTGATAATGGCAATATTACATTTAAATGGTTCAATACGCTTGAAGAAGTGATTGGAGATAGCATGGGTGTTACTGGAATTAATATAAAAAACGTTAAAACAAAGGCTATTGAACAGCTTAAAGTAGACGGTGTCTTCATTGCAATTGGACACAAGCCAAATACAGATATTTTTATTGATCAACTAGATATGAAAAATGGATATATAACAGTTAAATCAGGATCATCTGGCGGTGCAACTTCAACCAGCGTTGACGGCGTCTTTGCCGCTGGCGACGTGATGGACCATGTCTACCGCCAAGCCATTACATCATCGGGCACTGGTTGTATGGCCGCACTTGATGCTGAAAAATTTCTAGACCAAGTATAAAAATTAAGTTGCTAAATGACTTGAAATAGGGCATTATTCGCACGGTTTTATAGACAAAAAAACTTTAAAGGTCTATACACAATATGTTAAATGATTTGAGGTTGTAAGATGGCAAAAGAAGATAGCATTGAATTTGATGGTGTAGTTACTGACGCATTGCCAAATACAATGTTCAAAGTAAAGCTAGAAAATGGGCATGAAATAATAGCTCATATTTCAGGTAAAATGCGTAAAAATTATATTCGCATCCTAGCGGGAGACGCTGTTAAAGTTGAAATGTCACCTTATGATTTATCACAAGGCAGAATAACGTTCCGTGGTAAAAAAGAAAGTAAGACAACATCTCCATCAGGAACACCACCATCCAAGCCATATAAATAAATCTTTATGAATCAAGTCTAAATTCGATAAGCCTCTAATACGCCAATCACTTTCTGATTAATATCCGTAATCTTCTGTTCTTGAAGAGAAATAGCGCACACTTCATAATTGCCACATGAGTTAACTGACTTAAATAATCGTAACACTTAGATGAAAATAATATCCTAGATTCAGTTATTTGATCTACAACCATTTGAATTGTAATTGAGTTAGGATATCTAACTTCTCTTATATATTTGACGTTTATTTCAGAAAAGATAAGAGCAGTTCCAAAAAAATCACCAATATGATGTCAGATTGATCTCAAAAAATTGTCAGTACATTCTGTTAAATATGCCAATATTTTGTCATTACTTAGGTGCCTACCGGCGTTCATATCTAAAAAGCATAAGTATCAAATACCATTTTTTAAAAAGGGACTATTACTCTTTTGGCCCTTCCAATTCAGCTTCAACTTCAATTTCGTTAGATACATCCAATACCTCTTCTATTATAGGATTAGAATTTCTATCTAGTTTGCCTTCAGCTATTTCACGTAAAGCCACAACGGTAGCCTTATC
>JBLIDR010000054.1:0-8046 GCA_047632655.1 Francisellaceae bacterium
AAAATATTGGATTTATCAACTGTAATTTAACTAATACTTCATTTTTAGAGGGTGAATGGTCCGATGTTAATTTTGATGACTGTCATACCGAGAAAATTATTATATCAAAATTATCTTTGAATAATTGTCAACTGGGCAAATCTAATTTTGATCTAGCTCAGATAACCAATTCAAATTTAGTTAATGTAGATTTTTCCGAATCAAAACTGATGAAAACTAATTTTAGCCAATCTGAGTTTAAAGAATGTAACTGGAAAAGGGCTTCATTAGAGTTGACGAATTTCACGTCAGCTACCCTAATTGAGGCTTCCTTTGTTGGTGTGGTATTATTTAAACAAGTTTTATTTATCAATGCTAAGCTCAACGGTGCTGATCTTTCAGGGATAGAGGCTAGTGAAACAAATTTTTTAGGAACAGATGTCTCAGATGCAAACTTAGAAGAATTTAAAAGTTCGAGCTCTCAGTTTTCCCAAGCAAAATTAATTAATACAAATTTCAGTCTGGCTGATATACAATTTAGTAATTTTATTAAATCTGATTTATCCTCGGCAAATTTTAGCCGCTGCAATCTTTCTTACTCTGATTTGTCACAGGCAAATGTTGATAATACAGATTTTAGTAGTGCAAACCTACATCTGTGTAATATTCATGCATGCGTAGGAAACCCTATTTTTTCAAGAACAAATTTATCTGGGATTAGAAAAACTGATCAACAACAATTAAAAGCGGAGAATTGGACCTATGCCTAATCAAATAACACCAATAAAACAGTTTATCAACCATGAGCAACTTTGCTCAGCAAAAGTGGTTGATATTCAAGATGATCTCTATCAAATAAAAATCGATAATGTTAGTTTTCAGGCTGTAAAAGCATTTAGTTGCTTGATAAGGCCTGATGTCAATGATATTGTCCAGATTACATTTATGGAAAATAAAATATTTATTTTGAATATTTTAACCAGAGAGACATCTGAAAAAGTCTATATGGATTTACCCGAAAATATTATGTTAAACTCCCAGGGTGAAATATCAATACAGGCAAAGAAGTTAACGCAGCAGGTTCTTGATTATGAGCTAATTTCCGAAAAAGCCACGCTTAGTTCTGAGACTTTACATTTTGTAGCACAAAATTTGCATCAGTTGAGTGCTTATAATAGAATTAAAACTAAACAATTATTTAAAAGTGTTAGTGAGTTTGAACAATCTGTCAGCAAAGAATTACGCATGATCATTCAAGATCATTGGCGAGTTGATAGCCAGTCAATACATATGCTATCTGAGGAAGATGCGACCATTGATGCAAGAACAATTTCATTAGGTTAATTAAACAGGAGAATGATATGCCACCTGTAGGTGTGATTAATGGTCAGGCAATGGCGCCTGGTACCGATGTGTGTAAAACCGTGGCTGGTCCAGCAGTGGTTCCAATTCCTTATCCTAATATCGCTCCCTTGGCGATGGCGACTCCAAT
This sequence comes from Francisellaceae bacterium, assembly GCA_047632655.1. Lineage (GTDB taxonomy): Bacteria > Pseudomonadota > Gammaproteobacteria > Francisellales > Francisellaceae > CAJXRW01. The sequence goes on from JBLIDR010000054.1 coordinate 1,472, forward strand.
TCCAGCGATATTAATTGCTGGCACCCCTGCAATTAATATAAAAAGTAAAGTTTCTTTAACTCAAGGAGATCAGGTTGGTGCAGTGGGAGGTGTTATTTCGTCATCGATAATGGGAGAAGGTCAATTCACTACTGGTTCTGTTATTACAAAGCTCAATGGAGCCCCTGCTGTGGTGATGGGGATGTCGATGACTTTACAGAACAAACAAAACACTCCTGGCACGGTTATGTTGGTTGGCCAGGCCACTGTTCAAGCCGGTGGGTAGGGAAAATGAAATGGCTGGTTAATAATATGGTCTGGATCATGTCTACAATGGCTTTAATCTTGGTCTTATATAGCGCTTATAGCATCTATAACTCCACACATCAGCAAGCGGTCATGAAACAGAAACAGCAGCAGGCAAAAGAACTTGGAAAACAGGTGAGTTTGTTTGTCAATGCTGCAACGCGTCTTGCAGTTATGCGTAAATCTGATGATGAAAGAGTATCGTTGCTGGAAGAAATGCATAAATTAAGACAAAGTATAGAGCTACTGGCCAGCCCAAGAAAAGAATACAACCAAAAGCTGATTAATTTGCTCGATAAATCAATAGACTTGGCAAAAAATATAAGTCCAGAAGTTAAGGGTGAAGAGCCTAATAAAAACGAAATGCTAAAGCTTAACCAAGAAATTACGACACAAACTGTCTTGATTATACAAAAAGAAATTGAATCAGCTTTAACTCCAAGACAAAGAAAAATTGTTTCGGAGTCCCGTGATCAGGAATAATTAAAGCAACTTGTGGATTGACAGCACCAATTGGGTGAAGGTTTGTATTTACCAGATTAGATATCTATAATTCGGCAGTATAAGGAGGAATATAATGTTACCAACAAATCTTACTAACTTTGGACTCGTGGTTCAAGATAACAAGGAAGCGCTAACAGTTTTAGATTATGAATATATGGCTGGGTTATCAACGTTGTACAAATGCCAAATAAATTTCATATCATCTGATCCGGGTCTGGACTACTGGTCTTTTGTGGATAAATCTTGTAGTTTAAAGGTGACTATTCAAGGAGCTAAATCAGTCCAAAATATTGATGGAATAATTACAGAATTTGTTCAAATGGGAAAACTTGGTAAGGGTTATTGTTATCAAATAATAGTAGAGCCTCGTATGGCGCAATTACAACACCAGAAAAGAACCGAAATATTTTTAAATCAAACTCTTCCCGATATTATTGTATGGTACTTTAAGAATTCTAATATTCCGCACTACCGTTTAGATTTAACCCAGAATTATGTCCCGAGAGCATTTATTTGTCAGTTTCAGGAAACAGATTATAATTTTATTTGTCGCTGGATGGAACATGAAGGAATCTATTATTATTTTGAACATGGCAATGACTATGAAACTCTTGTTCTTACAGACCGTTACTCTACACATAAAGATCATGGTCATTTTTCAGAATTAAGATATAACCCGGAAAATGTTAAGTCTATTGCTAAATCCGAATATATCGTTGAAGAATTTTCTACTAGAATTACTAAAGTTGCTAAAAGCTTGCAATTGACATCATATAATTATAATGAAGATAGTAAAGATATTTCAGCTATGGCAGAAGTATCAAAGAATGGTGTTGGTGTAATCGATATTTATGATGAAAATGTATTATCTGATACAGATGCTAAACGTATTGCGAAAATAAGAGCTCAAGAAATTAATTGTCAGGAATTGGTGTATCATGGGAAAACATTAACACCAGGTGTCATTCCTGGTTGTCGTTTTAAATTAACAAATCATTTTAATCCCAAAAACAATCAGGTATATTTAGTTTTGTCGTTGAAACAAGAAGGATCACAGCGCCAGTTAGCCTTATCATACTTTGGTGATGTTCAGAAGATGATTGGTGAAGAAGAGGAAATAGTTTTTATAAATGAATTTAAAGCTATTCCGGGAAGTGCCCAATTTAGACCACCGCGACTAACACCAATAAAGCGTATAGAAGGTATTATTCCAGCAATATTGGATGCAGATAGTGAAAGTAATAAGTATGCCCAATTAGATACCCAAGGCCGTTATAAAATTCGGTTAATGCACAGCGATAAAGAGAATGGCAAAGCTTCAGACTGGGTACGCAAAATGGAATCCTATATTGGTGATAATTATGGTACTCATGCACCATTGCATAAAAACACTGAGGTTTGCCTAGCTTTTGAATTTGGAAATCCTGATCGTCCTATAATTATTGGCGCAGTTCATAGCTCAAGTATGCGTAATGTAGTCAATGATACCAATCAAAAAACCACAGTGAATAAGAGTGCTGGTGGTAATATGATGATAATGGGAGATCAAGCAGGACAAGAGTTTTTGCATTTGCATAGTCCCTCTGGTGGGGCGCATCTTATGTACGGAAATGTTGCTGCTGCGTCTTTAAATTCTAATCTCATGGGAAGTAATGAAGGTGATCCAATGCCATGGCCAGATGAACCATGGAATCGATCAGGTTATCCTCGACCGCCAGAAGATTTACTTAGTAAGTATGAAGAAGTGAGTGGTCCTTCAGCCTCTAACCAAGATGGAAATTCGTATAGTTATCTTTACGGGGATGTTTATGGCGTTACTAATGGTAGTAAAAACTTCGCAACATATGGCAATTCTCGCAATATAACAATTGGTAATACGCGTTCAACAACACATGGTAATGCCTATAGTGAGTTTATGGGAGGTACTGAGAGTTTTACATTATCGAACAATCTTTCAGTAACCTTAGGTGCGAGTGAATCTGTCTTGGTTGGCGCGCTATATATGGATACCACTGCGGTCGTTGTTCATGCCGTTGCTACTATAGGTTTTGCTAAATTTAGTCTCGACTACGTACCGAATAAATACATCATAACTGATGGAAAAGTACATCTTGAGAATCTTAGCACTAACAATCAAGTAATCACTAATTACACTACGACAGCAGGTGTGGATATTATAAATACTGCAACATTAGGACAAATCACAAATACTGCAGCAGCAGGGAACATTGTGAATACTGCTACGCTTGGCAACATTGAAAATATAGCTACCAATACATTTAGTGTTGCTAGTGGTCTTGTTGATGTGGATGCTGCTAACCGTGTTGAAATAAGTTCTATGGGCACCCTAACGTTAACTTGTGGAGCTAGTTCGATCGCCATGACGCCTACAGGGATACACTTAGAGGTAGGTGGCTCGGAAATTGATATGAGTGCAATTGGTACTTCGCTTACTGTAGGTCTAACAAGCATTTTTCTTGGTACTGATATCCTTGCAGGAAAATCTACAATAATGAAGTGGGGCTAGTCGTAAATGTAGCCACTCCGATAAATATACTTGAGATATAATTTAAAATTTATAAGAATATAACCCATTAACAACAATGTTAACATTCGCCTAAATCATGTTGATAAATCAGTGTAAAGTGGACAAAACCAACTCAAAATTAATGGTTGTCTCTCAATCTTCAGGAGCCTGCTTTAAATAATCAACAATAATAGTCTTGGTGCTTCATTTGCAGCTAGATAAAATCTTATGTTTTATATTTGAGCACGGAGTGTAATCTTTGCTGCAGCTACAGGCAAAGTTGGTGCTGCTGTTGGTGTTTTTATTCTGCCTGTTTTAAAAGAACATATTGGTTTAGGTCCAACTATTTATATTATTGCCGGAACAGCACTTTTAGGCTATTTAACGACACATATCTTTGGCGTAGAAACTAAAGGTAAATCACTCGATCATATTGACTAAATGTATGATGAGTCTAGTTTAAAATCAGCTGCTTGATTTTAATATTTATTTTATATGACTAACAATAATTTTAGCAACTTGTTCTAATTGTGCCTTGGAAGGTAAATTAAACCTTTTGCACAGTAGATTAATTGCCGCTTGGATAGAACGATAGGATTTACTCATATGAACGGCAATTTCCTTGGCTGTACATCCTGAAGCAATATGTTTTAAATAAATTAAATTTATTCTGGTTAAGTTATAATATGATAAAACTGCTTTATATTTTTGACATAAAGGCAGGAATGAATTTTCTTATATTTAAGATAGGATAAGGAATTATCTGTTATGGTTATCAAAATTGTTCATGAGCTTTCATATGAAAAGAACAATTTCGATATGTGATGATCATATTGAAATAAAAATATTGTATATACTCTAAATTATTGCTGAAGAATTAATCTAAATCTAAATGATCAAATCCTGTTTTTAAGTTAAAGTTATGTTCAGCTTCGATTGTGCGGACGGTACCTGATTTTGAACGCATAACAATACTATGAGTTTTGGCATGCTTTCTTTTACGCTTAACGCCCCTAAGTAATTGTCCATCCGTAACGCCCGTTGCAGCAAAGAGAACATCACCGCTTGCAAGTTCTAATAAAGTATATTTTTTGTTAAGATCTGTAATACCCCATTTTTTGGCTCGAGATTTTTCAACATCATTTCTAAATAATAAACGCGCTTCCATTTTCCCACCTAGGCATCTTAACGCTGCAGCAGCTAACACTCCTTCTGGTGCGCCACCTGTACCCATATACATATCAATTCCGCCGTCATCTAACGCTGTGGCAATTACAGCTGAAACATCACCGTCATCAATTAATACAATTTTGGCTCCAGCCTCTCTGACATCTTTAATGAGTTTTTCATGTCTTTCGCGGTCCATAATACAGACAACTAAGGCTTCTACTGGAATGCCTTTGTGCTTTGCGACTCGTTTAACATTGTCAGATGCTGAGTCATCAATATTGATGAGACCTTCTGGAATGTCATGTCCACCGACTGCAATTTTTTCCATATATACATCTGGGGCATGTAAAAACCCGCCGTGTTCGGCCATTGCGATTACCGTTAAGGCATTCATTCCACCTTTTGCGGTAATGGTGGTACCTTCTAAAGGATCAAGCGCAATATCAACCTTTGGGCCGCCTTTGCCAACTTTTTCACCAATATATAACATTGGCGCTTCATCTCTTTCGCCTTCACCAATGACAATTGTTCCATCAATACGCAAACCATTTAATGCGGTGCGCATGGCATCAACAGCTACTTGGTCAGCAATTTTTTCATCACCTCTGCCCATTTGCATCCAAGATGCTAAAGCTGCGGCTTCTGTTACTCTTACTGATTCTAAAGCTAAGTTACGATCCATTAAAATTCCTTTATTTGGATTTAGGTTTTGATTACATGATTCTATCTTAAATTTGATTAAAATGGAGCAATTTTGGTAATTAAATTTATTTTTAGAAAACTTACCTAAAGCTTTCTTTATCCTTAGCATATTTCTTAGCTTCTTCTAGTTCAATTTTACCCTCCATCAATAGGTTTTTCAGGCTTTGATCTAAAGTTATCATGCCATGTTCTTTACCCGTCTGAAGGGCAGAATACATCTGAGCAACTTTATTTTCACGAATTAAATTACGAATTGCTGCGGTTCCAATCATTATCTCATGTGCTGCAATTCGGCCACCGCCTTTCTTTTTAAGTAAGACTTGAGCAATAACAGCTTGAAGGGATTCAGATAACATAGTTCTTATCATTGATTGTTCATTAGATGGGAAAACATCTATAACTCTATCAATTGTTTTGGTGGCAGAGGTGGTATGCAATGTACCAAAAACTAAATGTCCAGTTTCTGCCGCGGTAATGGCTAAGCGAATGGTTTCAAGATCTCTCATTTCACCAACTAAAATATAATCTGGATCTTCACGTAGCGCTGAACGTAAGGCTGCTCCAAAGCTTTTGGTGTCCCTATATGCTTCACGTTGATTTACAATGCACTTTTTGGGTGTATGTACAAATTCAATAGGGTCTTCAATGGTAAGTATATGTCCATATTGAGTCGTGTTTAGATAATCAACCATTGCGGCTAATGTCGTACTTTTACCAGATCCTGTCGGTCCTGTAACTAAAACAAGGCCTTTGGGTTTGTCTGCTATTTCTTTAAATTTATCAGGAGCTTTTAAATCTTCTAATGATAAAATTTCAGATGGGATGGTTCTGAATACTGCAGCGGCACCTCGATTCTGGACAAATGCATTGACACGAAACCTTGCAACATCTGGTAGTTCAAATGAAAAATCTATTTCATAATTTTCTTCATAGTCTTTTTGTTGCCTGTCATTCATAATGTCATAAATTAAAGAATGAATTTCTTTGTGTGAGAGGGCGGGTACATCTATTTTACGGACTTCACCATCAATTCTGATGAGTGGAGGCATTCCAGCCGATAAATGTAAGTCTGATGCATTATTACTGACACTAAAGCTTAAAATTTCTGTAATATCCATATACACTACTTAAATGAAAGATTGTTTAATAAGCATAGCATGTCAAATAAGATTAATACCAATATAGAAAATAATATCCAGAAAATAGAGGCACAAATTAAAGACTATTGTATTAGCTCCAATAGAGACCCGGTGGATGTTAAGTTATTGGCTGTGAGCAAAACAAAATCTGCCGCTGAAATTTTATGCGCCTATGAATGTGGCCAAAAAGACTTTGGTGAGAATTATCTTCAAGAAGCTGTCGATAAAATCTACCAATTACCTTTAGA
>JBLIDR010000055.1:0-8045 GCA_047632655.1 Francisellaceae bacterium
CTGATGCAGGAATTATCAACCATTTTTAAATTACCATTAACATTACCCATACCAACTTTTTCTCTAATATTATTAATCATTCTCATATCTTGGATATTATTTAAAAAATTCAAAATACCCACCATTATTTCACTTATTATATCTGGCACGATAGTGGGGCCATTTGGCTTAAACCTCATACAGAACAACTCTGCAGTCAGCTTATTTTCCACGATAGGTCTTCTATATATTTTATTTATAGCCGGACTAGAGCTAGATCTAAACAAGTTCAAACAATATCGTCACAAAAGCCTAATATTTGGCCTACTCACTTTTTTCATACCATTAACAATAGGCTTCCCAATATGCTATTACCTTTTAGGGTATGATTTTAGTGCTAGTTTATTAATCTCAAGTATGTTTGCCACTCATACCTTAGTAGCCTACCCTATTGTTAGTCGTATGGGAGTTTCAAAAAATCAAGCTGTAGCAATTACTGTTGGTGGAACAATATTAACTGACACTGCAGTATTAATTCTTTTAGCTGTGATAGTCAGTGGAAAACAGGGAAGCCTGAATTATTCTTTTTGGCTTACACTTTTAGTTTCGTTATTAATATTTTCAATTATTATGTTTAAACTCGTACCGATTATAACTAAATGGTTCTTTGCAAACTTTGAAGATGAAAAATATTCACATTATGTGTTTTTACTAGCAATGGTGTTTATCGCTTCAATCTTGGCTCAAATTGCTGGCCTTGATGCTATTATTGGAGCATTTTTTTCTGGTTTAGCACTAAACAGATTTGTTTCAGAAGATAAAATATTAATGTCACAAGTTGAATTTATTGGTAGCGCTTTATTTATTCCATTCTTTTTAATCAGCGTTGGTATGATCGTTAATTTACCATTAGTGTTTTCAAGCTCAAGAACCGTTATGATTGCTGCTATCTTAACGGTAATTGCCATTGTCGGGAAATGGCTAGCTGCCTTTTTCACTCAAAAAATATTTCATTATTCTGGCAACCAACGTAATTTAATTTTTGGCCTTAGCTCATCACATGCTGCAGCAACATTAGCCATTATAATGGTTGGCTACAAAGCTGGAATAATTGGAGATTATATGTTAAATGGTACAATTTTATTGATTCTAGTTACCTGCGTTGTCGCTTCTTTTGTCACTGAACAAGCAGCTAAGAACATTATAAAAGAATAAATGTTAAATTTAACGTCTCACTGACTTTATAAAAAATAAAGAAATCAAGGTTGATAAAATATAACAACCTAATATTACGAGCATACCCGTAAAATAATCTGAACCTGTATAGACATACCCGCCACCAGTTAAACCAGTACTATCACGCTCAATCACATAACCAACAAGAGGCTGAAATATAAATCCAGCGATAACTACTGCCATGTTATTAAAACCGATAGCTGTAGCCTGAGTTGCTATAGAATTTGAATTTTTCACCATAGAAAAACTTAATGCTTGCCCAGCACACGAAACGCCAGCCAGTAAAAATAAAACAAATAGAGAAAATAGACTATCTAAACCTGAGTACATTATCATTGAAAAAGATATCGCACCGATTAAAGCAGTAATAAATAACCAAACTCTAGGCATTTTGGTTTTATCTGAAATAAAACCAAAAATAGGAGCACCAATTGCAATACCTATCCACATCATCGTTATTACGGCAGCTGAACTTGAAATAGAAACGTGAAAATATTTTTGGATGAACGGCGCACCATAAAGTGATGCTACGACTGCCATCGGAGCCCAAAGCAAACAAGCATAAGCTGCAATAACCCAACTCTGTGATTTTTTGATGACAATAATAAAACCTTTTAAAATTGATGGTGAATTAATATCCCTAGGCTTTTTCTTTGGTAAATCCATAAAAAATAAGATTAAAACAAATAGTATAACTCCGAACATACTAACGAGAGCCATAGCCCAACGCCAACCAACCGCATTAATCAAAGGTATTAACGGCAAAGTCCCGCACATTGCGCCTAATGCTGCAAGCATCTGTGTGATGCCTGCTATAAAGGCAAAATAACGCGAAGGAAAAACTTGGGCCGCAACAACTAAAACACCAATAAAGGCAAAGGCTGAACCAAATCCCATGAAAATTCTAGCACATCCAGCTAAATAAACATTAGGAGCCATTGCAAATAAAAATCCACCAATGGTACAAATTAACAATGGAATCATAATTACATTTTTTGCTGGAAATCGATCATAAATCAGGCCAGCCGGAACTTGCATAAATGTATAGGTAATAAAATAGGCCCCTGACATCAAGCCCAACCAAAAAACGTTAATATGAAAACTATCCATCAATGATTGGGTCATAATTCCCGGAGAGACTTGAATTGCCATTTCAAAGAAAAGAAATAGCGCGGCCAATAAAAACACAAAAACTGATTTTAACAATTTATTTCCAATAGATTTAATTCAATGTAAGAAGAGTAACAAAAAATTTTGTTTATTTGAATCATAAATATGTAAAACATCAAACGACAAAGATTAATTAACCTCACAGATCATACAGCGCACACTACCTCCACCATTTTTTTCAATCGTAGATACATCAGAGTGAATTAATTGACCATGTTCTTGAAGCATAATTTTTTGTTGCGGTGTAAATGAATGATATGCCGTTGAGGACATTACGATTATTTTATGCCCAGAATTGGACTCAAGCTGCAAAACATTTCCACAAAATTGTTCCATTTGCAAATAAGTAATATCAAAAATTTCTTTACCATCTTTCGATAAATCTTTAAATATCTTTTGTTTTTGAGCATTATCTATAATTGATTCACCACATATAACGACAAATTTTTCACCAATACTCAAGAGCACATTAGTATGATAAATAGGTTTTGAGTTTCCATCAACTGCATCAAAAAACACAGGAAAATAATTAAGCGCTTCACATACTGTCAAAAAAATGTCTTTATGCATACGTTCACTCAAACAAGCATAAGCCTTCATATTTGTATGATCAAATACAATTGATCCCGTACCTTCAAGATAACGCGCGTACTTTTCCTCAAAGGAAAAATCACGATAATATTTCAATTTGATATTATGATCAGCTATTATATTTCTAACATACTGATAAGAACGTTCTTTCCGACGATTAGGTGTGCACATTGGGTATAAATGTACGACCCCCTCATGAAATGAAATCCAGTTATTAGGGAAAATAGAATCAGGCGTATTTCTTTCTAAGGTGTCTTGTTCAACATGAACACTGATGCCAGATTTTTTCAAGGTCAACACTAAAGCATCAAATTCTTTCAATGCCTTTTCTGCTACTTGAATCTGATCAGCGTCAGGAAATTGAAATGCATTAGTTTCCATTGTTTGTGGATTAGAATAAAACCTTGCCGGCCTGACCATAAAAACTAAATTTTTATTTTGCTTAAACATAGGGTTCCGCCTTTAAACTAATTCTGCCCTTTTTAATGGCATTGTCATACAGTGCGGCCCACCACGAGCTCGAGATAACTCAGAACTATTTATCATTAATAGAGCTTGTGAAGGTACAATTTTCTCTAATAACAATGAAACATCAATATTAGGATTCTTGATGATTTCTCGAGATAATTTCTCAACAATTTCACTAACATGAACTGGCTCAAAGCCAGCTTCTTTAAATCCTTTAGCAGTTTGTTCATTGCGATCATAACCTACAACAACGCCTTCTTTCAAAGCAACAACATTACAAGAATCCGTCCATTGTTCTCTTTCATCACTCAGGATTCCACCTTTTCCTGAATAAATAAACTTAACGTCGTCTTCCTTACATCCAAAATCGTTACAACTAATATCCATTAACATATCTTGAATGCAAGTTATTTCACGATTAACATCAAACCCACTTTCTGAACGTTTAAATTGGGAAACAGTGGCTTTTTGTGCATTTTTTGGATCAACGACACCAAGCTCACTGACCACTTTTTTCACATAAACATCATCTCGAACCAATTTTTTGAATAGGACCCAGGCGTTTCTCGCCACTTGTGTCATCACAGTATCCAAATGCATCATAGCTCGTGTTTTAGGCAAACGCACAATAGAGACTTTGTTAATTCCAACCGCTTCTTTAAAGACTTCGTCTAATATTGCTTGAGCAGCATAAGGAGTCGTTCTTTCCGAACAGCCAATCAACAAATGATGAGGAGAAACCATCATTATGTCCCCACCTTCCAATGTGATTTTAGCTTTTTCTTTTTCACAATCATCTAACATGAAGAAGTTTTCAGAATCTGTCATTTCTAATACACGATCATTTTGATTTTCTAAAATCACATGATAGGCAATATACCTAGATAAAATTGACTCTCGCATTCTAGCCTTTGAAGCGGTTCTACTCAATAAAATATGATTTCTAACCGTAATACCAATATCTCTAGTAAACAGAAAGTTTGGTACCGGAGCAAAAATCATTGTATGCGGATAACCATGTATTCTACCTTCTTCAAAAATACCGGTTATGAGAATACGTGATAATTCCTCTGGAGAAACTTCACACGGATCTGTCAAAAACATTTGAATATCATAACTAGTATCTTCTACCGCACAGATTGAGGCGACTATATTTGCACGTGTTTGATTATCTTGAAGAACATCAACCAAAGCATCCTGAGCATCGATAACCTTTTCAGATTTTATATAATGCTTTGAATAGGGTGAAGCAAGCTGACCAGAATCAATTCCTTGATTTTCTTTATGTACCCATTTTTTTAATGCCGTAGGATCTAAATAGGCCAGTAATAATTTTTTAAATTGCGCAAATTCTTGTTTCATTTTTGGTAAATGCACAATATCTTCATATAACCACTCTTGAGCTTTTGACGGAACAACGTGGGCAATCCCCTGATCTGGACAATGAATTAAAACTTTTTCCAAGAGCCCAATTTCAGTAAAAACACCGATTTCACCAATATTAATCGACATAAATTAGTTCCTTATATACCCACTAAACGCATAATTAAAACATTATTATTTTATGAAATAACAATAATCAATATTTAGAGTTCGATGGTTTGATAAATTAAATTATTTATTACTAAAAAATGGAGACTCCATACTAGAATCAGAAGAAAGCCTTAAAACTGAAAATAAATTTTTAGGGTTATTCAATGGTGGAATCATATTCATTACCCTGCCCATTTGATATTTTTCGCACAATTCATAAGTCATTTTCAAAACCGAGAAATCTTCAATGGCAAAACCAACAGAGTCAAACAGTGTGATTTCTTCATCATTTTCACGTCCAGCTTTTTGATTCGTTATTAACTCCCATAATTCAGCATAAACAATGTCCTTCGCTTCTTTTTCAGAAAACCTTTGAATTTCACCCTCAATAAAGGATTGCTCAAAATATTCAACGACGACTTTTGCTTTCGGCAGCAGTGATTTCTCGATCTCAGTCTTGCCAGGACAATCACCACCGAGCCCATTAATATGAACCCCTGGCTTCACCCACTCTTCTTTGATTACATCAACATGATTTTTACATGCCGTACACACAATTATGATATCAGCATCTTTAACAGCTTCTTCATTACTTTCACAAGCCTCTAATTTAAAATCATAACCATGCATGTTTCCGTAAAATCTAATCATGGCATTAGCATCAATATCATGGTATCTAACAGTATCAATATCTCTAACCAAACAATGTGCTAAAATTTGAAAATCACTCTGAGCACCAGTTCCAATCATCGCTATTGTTTTAGCATCTTTACGCGCCAATAAATCACTAGCTAAGGCCGAAGTTGCAGCGGTTCTCAGAGCAGTTAGCGTTGTCATCTCACTGATGAATAAAGGATATCCATCAGAAACTTTTGACAATTGACCTGTAGCAACAACTGTTTGTTTATTATTGTCGCTAGGGTTCCCTGGATGACCATTAACATACTTATAAGAAAAATATTCTTTATCAGCAATTGGCATCAATTCAATTACCCCTCCTGGAACATGGAATGCTGGACGAGGAACTTTATCAAATTCATGCCAGCGAGAAAAATCACCACGCAAGGTATGTATTAAATCTAAAAAATATTGACTTAGTGAGTGTTTTCTAATCAATTCAGAAAGAACTTCTACTGATAATACATTAACCATTCCGATACCAAACCCATAAAAAAAATTATTATATATTATACAATAATTCAGAGCTAGCAAACACCCTAATAACAGAAAGAAAATCATTTTATGATATGACAATTATCTGTTTTATAGATACAATATCTGGTGAAATGTACAGGCTATTAACAGGATCATTATGAAAAAAATACAACGTGCTTTAATTAGCGTATCAGACAAAACAGGCATCTTAGACTTAGCAAAGACTTTAGAAAAATATAAAGTTGAGATTATCTCTACCGGAGGAACTGCTAAACTGCTGCTAGAACATGGCATTAAACTCACTGAAATTTCCAACTACACCGGTTTTCCAGAAATGATGGATGGTAGACTTAAAACAATTCACCCTAAAGTACATGGCGGCTTGCTTGGACGTCGCGGTCAAGATGATGAAATCATGCAAGAACATGATATTAAACCAATTGACCTAGTGGTTGTCAATTTATACCCCTTTAAACAAACTGTAGAAAAAGATAATTGCACTTTTGAAATGGCGATTGAAAACATTGATATTGGCGGACCGACAATGCTTCGTTCAGCAGCCAAAAACCATCAAGATGTTGCCGTCGTTTCAGATATAAATTTTTATGAAAAAATTATAGCTGAACTTCAGCAAAATAATGGATCACTAGGATCCACCACAAGGTTTGAATTAGCACGTAGTACCTTTGAACAAACAGCCAAGTATGATGGAATGATTGCAAATTACTTAGGCAAGCTAGATCAAGAAAGCAAAAAGGCCGTACATAAGTTTCCAAATACATTCAATCTACAACTAACAAAAAAACAAGTCATGCGCTATGGTGAAAACCCACATCAAAATGCAGCATTGTTTGTTGAACCAGGTTTTAATTTCCCATCTGTTGCCAACGCAACACAACTTCATGGGAAAGAACTTTCATTTAACAACGTCGCTGATACTGATGCGGCTTTACAGTGCGTTCAGTCATTTGACAAACCCGCCTGTGTTATTGTTAAACATGCTAACCCCTGTGGTGTTGCTATAGATGATAGTTTAAAAATAGCTTATCAAAAAGCGTTTAAATGCGATTCAACTTCTGCTTTTGGCGGAATCATAGCCTTCAATCGTACTCTAGATGTAGATACTGCGCGCAGTATTATTGACAACCAGTTTGTTGAAGTGATTGTCGCACCTGAAATTGATCCCAGAGCATTAGAGACCTTATCAGCCAAGAAAAATATACGAGTACTAGCAACAGGTACTTGGAATAATTCTGTACCGAAAGGTTATGAATACAAAAGGATTAATGGTGGGTTACTAATACAAGACAGAGACTTAGGTGCTGTTGAATACAATGACCTAAAAATTGTAACCAAACGTAAACCAACTGATGCTGAAATTACGGATTTATTATTTGCCTGGAAAGTCGTCAAGTTTGTTAAATCAAACGCTATTGTTTACGCCAAAGACAAGATGACAATCGGAATTGGTGCCGGACAAATGAGTCGAGTTTTTAGTTCTAAAATAGCAGCAGAAAAAGCGCAAGAAGCTAATTTAGATTTAAGTAATTCAGCTGTTGCTTCAGATGCTTTTTTCCCATTTAGAGATGGTGTCGACGCCGCTGCCAAGTCAGGAATTAGCTGTATAATTCAACCGGGTGGATCAATAAGGGATCAAGAAATAATTGATGCTGCTAATGATCATGGACTAGCTATGGTATTCACAGGAATGAGACATTTTAGGCATTAAATCCATAAAATAAAAACCTATCTTTCTATACCTTCATGATTTTAAATAAAATCAGCTATACTTAATTCATCGCAAGATAAAATGACTCTAATATTTTATGAAAACTTTTGAATTAAAACAGGTTATTTACTTCATTGTAATAATATTATTTTTGTTTGACCACTCAACTAATGGCTTCTAAGCA
>JBLIDR010000056.1:0-8021 GCA_047632655.1 Francisellaceae bacterium
TAATTCTTTTGGAGAGAAAATATAGGTGTACTGTTCTAAGGTATTATGGCCCCCACCTAGATTCCCAAATAAAGATTTACAAACAGAAATCCCCGCACACTTGGGTATATGTACAAAAATAGCCTTTTTTTCATCAAAACTTTTAAAGCCATAACCGTTAAAATCTTTCACTCGGCGTAACTGAGTTAGTTTGTAGTCTTCAGGTTGATTAATTTTAAAATCAAACCATTTTAATTCTAGGTATAAGCGACTAGGCAGTAAATTGTACAAACTTTCTTTCATGTATATAGAAGCCTTTGCAATTATCAATTTCTAGGAATAGAACCAGTTAATTACCTAAAGTAGCAGGAATTGGCTTGCCATTTAGCAAAAGTTCTATGAGTGCGAAATGCTTTACAACTTTAGTATGGAAAAAATAACTACAAAACAGCGTAAAACTACATATCATCGCATATTGCAAAAATATATTAATGTCACTGTGCTTAAATCCAAAATAATATACTACGATGATTATGGGACTGTGGAGTAAATAAATCGTATAGCTAGCATCTGATATATTTCTAATAAAGAATCTATCAAATTTTGCACTTAACAAACACAAAAAGCAAATGATGCCAAAACATAAAAAAAGTATTTGGTAATGCTTAATAATTAACGCCCAAGGAGCAATTCCAGATAAAACCTGAGTTATACAGGCGAGAAATAATGCTATTATTAATAAAAATAACGTTATTGGTGTTGTAATGTAATCAAGTAATACTTCTTTTTTTGAAAAAACAAATATACCCAATAAGAAATATGGAAAAAGAATTAATAGTTCTTTTGAAGTTATAAAAAAATGATTGTCGTAACCAGTTAAGCGCCAAGTTTGGTATTTTACAATTACAATTACAATTGGAATGAAAAATATAAAAATGCTGATTAATTTCCAAGAAAAAATTTTATTCCATAGTTTGCTGAATATTTTTATTTTGATAAAAAAAAAGCAAACTAAACAATAGCAAATCAAGTTTCCCAAAAACCATGTGTGCCTCAACCAATCTCCACCGCTTATATATTCATATATATTGTCAGGAAAAACATAATTATCGGATAAAGCATTAGGAATGAAATTTAATGTAAAGCCAATAAAAAACATTGGGATAGATAAGCTAATTAATCTATTTTTAATACCTTTTACAACACCCTTTTTTTCTATGATTAGTAAGAAAAAAAAACCCGCAATAACATAAAAAGCGGGCATTCTAAATGAAGATGAAAATATAGAAAAATAAGAAAAAACACTATGAGATTCAAAATGGCTAACAGTCCACATAGATGAGGGGTGATAAATTAACGAGGCATGAAAAAAAACACCTAAAATCATCAGTATAGCTCTTGCAAAATCTAACTCGTGATATCTTACCGTGCTCATAAATGTCCTATTAATTATCTTAATTTATATTTTATCCACGCAATAAAATACGTTTTCCAAAACTTCCAGTTCAATGGTCTTAAAGCTAATCCTTTTTTATAAGTTTGCAATGCATCTTGATAATATCCTGCCTGCCATTGTAGTGAAAAACCTAACTTCCAAAAGTAATCTTCAGACAAACGTTTTTTCAATTCTTTTTTTTCTACGTTTGTTAAATCAATTTCAGTAAACGTTGCTTGATAGCTATCAATTAATCGTTGCATCGAGTTAATACGTTTTACGTAGTCTTTACTGTCTGCTTTTGTATCGGATGAGTTATCATCATGCACTTGGTAAACAACCGTTACTTTATCAATAAAGGCGGTTTGTATGCCCTTTTTTAATGCTTTCAAAATAAATAATCGGTCTTCACCAATTCGGAAATCAGGGATCAATAATTGTTTAAATACACGCTGTCTAAAAACGGAATTTTGAAAACCACTATCAATACCATCCTTAATTTGAGTCAATGTCGCTTGTGTATTATCAAGTTTATATAAATCAGGTTTTATAAGCTGACTAATACCAAATAAAGCATTTTTTTCGCCATTTGTTTTAAACGTAGATTCTAATATTGTGTTGCCAGTTTCCAGATCTACCCGTTTACATGCAAAATACAGCCATTCTAATGAAGGGAATTCAGTGAAGGTCGCCATTGACAACGACAAGTGATCTGGCAACCAATAGTCGTCACTATCAAAAAATGCAATAAAGTCACCATTGGCTTCAAGTATGCCTGTATTTCTTGCAACAGCTGGCCCTGCGTTTTCTTGTTGGATAATATTAACCGGATTTGTAACCGAAAGTTTTAATTCAGTAAGTAACTCAATTGAACCATCAGAGCTGCCATCGTCAACAATGATGAGCTCCCAATTTTTATATAGCTGGCTTTCAATTGATTTAAATGCCCCCGCTAAGAATTTTTTTCGATTATAAGTAGGAAGAATAATACTAACTAAATTCACCTAAAAGTCTCTCCCGAAATAAAATATCATGAACTATATTTTTGTGAATAAATCAAGCATTACACCAAAATTGTGTGCTGCCAGTTATATTTATGCTAAACATCCACATAAATGATATGAACTACAATAAGTTACCTGTAATCTTACGTTTAATAAATCAATTAATATAATCAAATTATTTGTTTAATAATGAAAAGTATTTTTTTTGCACACAGTGTTAATGTGATTGGCGGTGCTGAGAGGGTCACACTGTCTATTATTAGTGATATTAACCCCCAATATCAATCAATCCTGCTATCGCCAAAAGACAACGAGCTGGGCAAAGCAGCTGAGCTTGCTGGTGCAAACTTTGAACCCATTGATGCAATCCAACCAGTAAAGTCAAAACCCTTTAGTTTTGTAAAACAGCTTTGGCAATATTATCGTATTTTTAAAAAACACAAACCTAAACTTGTTCACACTGGTGATCTTCTAGCCTTAAGAAGCCTACAACCTATTTGTAAGCTACTTAACATCCCCATGATATGCCACGTACATTTCCCCTACGAAGCACCATTTATGCGCTGGGCACTTCAAAATAGGTATGCTCCCAATACATTTATTTTCTGTAGCAATGAATTAAAAAATCACTTACTGAATGAGTTAACCGCTTTATGCCCTAGTAGCGTTATGGAAGTCATTCATAACGGCGTTGATACCAACGTATTTAAACCACTAGAAAATCATCATAACCCCATTCCACGCATTGGCATTATTGCTAACCTACAATACAGAAAAGGCCATGACGACTTTTTAAATATGGCAAAAATATTGATTGAACAAGGTGTTGAAGCACAATTTGATATTATTGGAGGTGATATTCTACAAGAACCAAGAGAACCTTATTTAAGACAAAAAGCAAAAGAATTGGGTATTGCTGACAAGGTTGTTTTTCACGGCCAGTTACCTAATGTGAAAGCTGAGCTGCAGAAATTAGATATAGTGGTTTGTGCATCCCACGAAGAGGCGTTTCCCATATCGATTTTAGAGGCCATGGCCTGCGGTAAAGCGATTGTGTCGACCAATGTTAATGGTATTCCTGAAGCGATTACCGATGGTCAAACCGGTTTGTTAGTCCCACCACATGATCCAGAAGCATTAGCATCGGCAGTGCAGAAGCTCATCGAATGTCCCGAACTTAAACTTAAGATATCAGAGGGGGCTCTGAACGATGTTAGATATCGTTTTTCCAAAGCGATATTCTGTAAAGACATAACGACGTTATATGGCAAACTTTTGAGTTAAGAGATTTTTTGAACAATTTCTACATGCCAAATTAAGTCAGCCGAACGTAACCGCTCAATAAAAGCCGTCTAAAATTCTGACTGTAGTGGCCCAGTCAATTTTGCCACGCGTTTATAGATGGAATCGTTGAACGCTCACTTCTATAGCGCTTGCAATTATCTATTTTAGTCAACCTATTACCTCTAGGTTTTAATAACATTTGCACACTTTCTGTGAAGCCCCCAGCAACTGGTGTAGTAAACTGCCCTACAATATCATAATCTTTAATGTTTACTCCAAAATGTCCTAGTACATCGTCGGATAGCGGTCTAGGACCATTTGGCTCGTGTATTATCCAAGCGTCAACAAGCTCTGAACAAGATACAAGATTAAGCCTCGCGATAGCCAATTGATTGCTGCCTGAATAACCACCTATCATCCAAGGGGCACCTGTATTGTGGGCACCTAACGCATACAACAATCCTGGGGAGCGCCCGGATAAATCAATTACAGGGGTACCGCTTACAAAGCCTTGTTGATTGGCAGCGTTTATAAACGAAGACAAATAATCTGAAAAGGTCTTTGGCAATATAAGTTCAGAATAACCAAAATTAAATGTTTCTTTATTTTGTTCAAGTGCCTGAGGTTGCCTATACGGAAACTCGAAGCTTGATTGAATATTGGCCATTGTAATGAGTTGCGCAAACATACTAATTGTTAACAAACAATATTTAAACTGATCAGTAGCTTTGATTGTTGTAAGGAACACTAAACCACCTAACACCCAAAACATTCCCGCACTACCACCAGTTTCCCAATAATTAGTGTTTGTTCCAAATGCATAAGCATGGGGTAATAATAAAAGTATAAAAATAAGTCCCCAATGAGAGCGATTCAATTCAAAAAACACCCTAGATTTACTCAACATGATGCCGACAAAAATGCTGGTGATAGGAACCGAAAGAATAAAAGCAGATCTCTGAACACTAAAGTGAGGTGACGTACCTGTAACAAGTATCGCTATATGTAAGGCAACCAAAACCAATATCAATAAACATAAAAGTACGTTGATTCTTTTAGCAAAAAATTTAAATTGAGGAGCGTACATAACTGCCAAAACAATCAGAGAGATACCTAGCATCTCAACAAATAGCTTTAAAAGCTGCCTATCATTAAGATCAATCGTATCAATTCTTAACAATTCAAAAATTGAATAACTCTTATCCATTGCCTGACTAAAAGATAGATCGGTCTTAATTCTTATTATAAAATCATAGATCGAACCATCAATCAAAACTGCACTTAGCATAACTAACAGCATTGCGGTCAAAATTGAAACTGCAATCAGTTTCATATGCACCTTTTTTGCAATGAGGAAGTAAATGCATACCAGTATGCCTAACATCATAGCAGTTGGCGGTTTTGCCATGAAAGTCAGCCACCCACCTAGTCCAATTAAAACTGCCCCCAATACGCTACTTTTGGCAAGCCGTTTTTCGAATAGTAATAAACCAATAACTGTAATTATAAGCGCTTGAAGATTGAGGCTATTGTAGCTAGGTGTCCTCAGTCCTAATTGGATAAAAAGTATTGATGTTGTAGCTAGGGTGCAAGCTATGACTATTCTAAATGTAACGCTAGTGATTTGATTGCTAAACAAATTCGCTAGTGACAAATATGTTAAAATCCAAGCTAAGCAAAATGTTAAAAGAAGATTAAATTGTCTAAAGTGGACAATATCATTACCTAGTAATTTAAATATGGGGTAGTAGATAAACCCAAACTGAGTAGTTGATGCACTGTAACTAAAAGGGGCCGAAGCCGAAACGATGTAAAAACTCTCATCCGTGAAATCAATACCGTACTGGCAATAATAAAGTACCCAAGCAAGTACAAGCAGTGTGGTGCAAAAACAAACTGCTAATATCAATTTTTGTACTAACGGCAAAGACTCACTAGTCGCTTGGTGATTTGATAAGATATCCATAGCTTGTTACCTTCTATACTTCAAAAACTAAAATGTGATAAATAATGTTGTATTCCATTTCTTTCAAACAAAAAGCGAGTGTGTAAACAAGCAATTTGTGCTTAGGTAATAGCGTACAAATAACGAAATCCTTGGTCATATTGACCAATAGACAGATTCAACTTTGAAGTGAATAAACCCCAAGCAGCTATAGCCACCATGTGTTCTACCATTAATTTGACTGGCGTTTTATAACCTAATTTCTTGCTTGGCCTATCATTGAGATACACTACTATATCGAGACCGGCTGATTTCGATACCTTTTAAAGTCTGTTGATTACGACCAATATTGTCGTAATAGACCATGGTTTTTTTCATTCAATCCTTGTTTCCGCCACCAATAAGGGTCGGTAAAGTAAACATCACACTGTAAACGCCCAGTCATCTTTGCATGCTAGGCAAATTCTTTACCATTAGCCGTTCGTACATAAGTACGTATTTATTGCTTTGATAATCAAAGGTATGAGTGAAGCCTGATCTGGTCAAGTAATCTTGGTCACGGTTTCGAGCCGCGCATATAAAATATTTTTAATACTCTTATTAAAACTGCCAACTTCTAATACTTTGAAACTTAAAGTAGATGATATTAAAACCCCAAAGATATAAAGAACCAATACGATTAGTTCTATAATGGGTGATGGCGATTTTCCAAAATAATTTACTAGGACAAATAAAATAATTGCGTGGACAAGGTATGTAGAATAAGAAATATCGCCTAAATAACATAGCAACCTACCCAATTTATTATCAAAAATGGCATCACGTATACACAAAACACTGGTTACAATTAGTCCAATGATCAAATATTTATTTTGTGTTATCCCTCCCATATACATAACCAAAATTGCGATAGCAAAAATAGCTAGTGCCGCAAAATTATTATTTCTGGGAAAATAATTACCATTACAAAAGACAAAACCTAAAAGTAGTCCAATGGCGAATTCAGCTAAATATGAACTGGTTAATATTGTACGGAATCCAAACGCCCAATGATCTCCCCATACAACAGGCAAAACTAATAATAGAATGAAAGTCCCTATCACAGCCTTATTTTTAAACACTGCAAGCATGCAGGCTAGGGTGACATAAAAAAACATCTCAAAATTTAATGTCCACCCCACAGTCAGAAAAGGAAAGGCGCCTAATGTTTCACTTGGGTTGTCGTGGGGTATAAATAGGAGGGATTTAATAAGGCTAACAAACGTAAATTGTGAACTTGTTTCTGCAATTGAAAATGTTGTTAAAAGTAACAATAAAAACGTATAAAACCAATAAACGGGTACAACTCTAACTATTCGGTTAATGATAAACTTACCCGATGATGTTGGCGACCTATGCAAAGAATAAAACATAATAAAGCCACTAATAACAAAGAATATATCAACACCCAACTTGCCATAGACCTTAAAAAAATCACCAAATTGGGCACCTAATATACTATTGCCCATATCCCAGTCAAAAATAACCTGATTATAATGATGAAACACCACCATCCAGGCGGCAAGGGCTCTTAAAAACTGGAGAGAGGAAAGTTTCAATCTAACACTCCTAACACAAACCTTCCAAACGCCTATAAAAGCCTTTTACCGCCTTCACTATGCTCAACACCTCACCTTCTTCAATACCAAAAAAAAGTGGTAACCTGAGCAATCGTTCGCTGTGTGCGGTGGTGATGTTGTCGTCTCCATAAAAGCGGCCAAACTGCAAGCCTGCCTTTGCGCTATGTAAGGGTACATAATGGAATACTGCACCAATTTCAGCTTGTCTGAGGACTGCAAGCAAGGCCGTACGTTCTCCAAGGTTTTTACATTTTAGATAAAACATATGGCCATTGTTGGTGGCAAAATCGGGAACATGAGGCAATTCTATCAATCCATCTGCGGCCAACTCGTTCAGTTCACGTCTATATAATACACAACTGGCACGACGGTTATCGTTGATTGTATTTAATTTCAGCAGTTGCCCATATAAGTAGGCTGCCTGTATTTCTGAAGGTAGATAACTTGAACCTATGTCTACCCAGGAATATTTATCTACACTGCCTCGAAAAAACTGATTACGGTTGGTGCCTTTTTCGCGGATGATTTCGGCCCGTTCAAACATTGACAGATCATTAATGAGTAAAGCCCCGCCTTCGCCCCCGCTGGTAATGTTTTTAGTTTCATGAAAACTAAAGGTACCCAAATGTCCAATGGTACCCAAAGGCTTGCCCATATACGTGCTGTCAATGGCCTGCGCGGCGTCTTCAACCACAAACAAGTTGTGCAGCTTGGCCAAGCCCATGATTTTGCCCATGTCGCAGGCAACGCCGGCA
>JBLIDR010000057.1:0-7991 GCA_047632655.1 Francisellaceae bacterium
TTGGTCGCCTATTTGGAGAAGCTTCTAACTCGAAGTAAAAATAAAAAGCCACTTTGATCAGTGGCTTAATTTTTATGGTTGATAATTTTAAGTTATAGGTAACCCTCAGAACGGTAAACTCCATAAAAAACTCAATCAAATCAGCGAGTGAGTGAGTGGGGTATTGACCAGTCATGGTTTCAGTGACAAATTTGTAATATTTAAAATTAACACAAATTTCAATAGTGTCAATTAAAAGGGTTGAATATATTATAATCGACTGTTTTCAAACTAAAAGCTACTTTTTAATTTACACTTTAAGCATACCCGCATTACTATCAATTTCAATCATGGCGCTATCGAGTTAGAGTTCTCTAAAGAAATATGTCACCTTAATCATCACGACAAAGCGTTAATACCATATTTACGCTCTCGCTTCTCAAAAGCATAACGACCACCTTCAAGAATGTTACAAATACTAGCTCTTGTTCCTTCATCTTTAGTTACACTACCGTCTTCTAGTGCTCCCGATTCATAACTAATTACTTCCCCTTCATTGGAAGCTACAATTATTTGTTCAGCATCAGTATTTACTACTAGATTGGCATTGTGAGTAACAATAATTACTTGTCGATATTTTTTAATTTCTCTAAATAAAGGAACTAACTGTCCCATTATAAAATCGTTATCTAAGTCATCCTCTGGTTGATCAAAAACAAATGGGCTGCCAAAAGGGTCTGTAGCTAATTTTAAACAAACGTAAAATGTACCTCGTTGACCTACACTCAATTTATCGACTGTTTTGCCTTTGTATTCAAACTCAGCATTAACATAAAGAAAACTTTTAATACTTTCAGGCGAAAATAGGTAATTTAAAAGCTCAAACCTGCCACCTTGGTTAAAATATTCGGACCTCCAAAATAGATCCTCTATTGATATTTTTTGAGGGTTTCCATGTTCATCAACTGCACCTTCACAAGATATTTGTTTAACGCCTGCAATCAGTTCAAAAAAGTCATTAATTGTGGATACAGCAAACATTTCTTGAAGACGTTCACTTGTCGTTTTATCTTGAGTAGCTCTAAATCTGCCTCTATTAATGCAAGATTCTAGTCCATAATAAAATTTATCATTATCGAAAATGATACTGCCATTAATTTCAATATCAGAAATCATTTTCTTTACTAAATCGTTTTGAGCCTCGTCCCAATGTTCTTTATGCTCATTCAAAGTCTGAAACTTTTGATCAATGTGACTTTTTTGTTCATCAATATAAGTACGGTATGTAGACACTAAATCAGCTCTATTCTTCACATACTCATGATATTGATTTGTTCTCTGTTCAATCTCAATTAATTTATTATTAGCATTGTCTATTGCTGATTGATATTCAGAAATTTTATCAAGCAATGAAGCTATGTCTTGATTGATACCCTGCTCTTTAAATTTTTCAACAATTGATAGGTTATTAATATCAAACTGAGAAACTTCCTGCTCAAAAAGTTGGATATTATTTGTAATAGTTTGATCTGTAGCCAATGTAACTACTAGTGGGATTTTATTTACGACTTCTTTATTATCATTCAATAGGCTTAAATGCTGATTTATTTCCCCTATTGATCTTTGGATAACAGCTTGTGCTTGTTTAAAGGATTCTATAATCGCTTTTTTTTGATTTGCTAACTTTAAGTTATCTTGATATTGAGATATTAATTGTTGATTTTGAGGGTTGGTGATAGTCGCCATCAATTTTGTGTTTTTACTAATAATTGTATTTTGATAATCAGGCATGTTAATCCGATTATTTTCACTATCAGACATTTCCCAATATTGAACAAAACTTCTGTATTTACCTACATTTTCAGTGATTGCACTACTGTTTACTGAATCAAAATCGGAATGGTGAATACCCAACATTTTCTTAATTTCATCACTTAATTCGCTAGGTTTTTGACTAAACTTTTGAATATCCCCCTGAGAAACATGTAGATACGAGTAGGTGTCGTCAAGGGAGTTAAACGTCAGCTCCGAACCATCCCCCTGATCTACTGTTATCGTTAAGCTTTCTACATTTACAGTTCTTGCATTCTGTGAAGGGGAATTATGATTAAATAATGAGTACATTGAATCCAAAAATAAACTTTTCCCTGCACCTCTACCACCAATAATCGCAACCAGATTAGGATTCAAAGGAATAGTCTTATTTTCAAATTTTATTAACTGACCTGAAAAAATATCACCGCCTAATTCAATAGATTTAAATCTAGGTTTGATAAAAGACCTTTCGATGAAATTATCAGATTGCTGAACACGAGAATCAGGTTCTATCAGCGTTTGCCTTAAACCTTCAAAGGTTGGTTTTGCTTTAACCCAAGTATAGTTGTCACCGATACCAAATTTTCTATTATTTGCCTCACCATGACCAATGGTTGAATGTGCATCAGAACAAGCGAAAACAGGCTTTGATACTGCTCCAGTATACCTTTCAAGGTTCTTCAAAAAGAAATCACGATCTTGCGGTCTGCCAAGTATTATCTGTCCTTTTTTTTCAATTTCCTTAGCTAAAGCTACAGACCTACCTTCATCAAAATCAGGTCTGAAACCACCATATCCATTTGGACATAC
Source organism: Francisellaceae bacterium (assembly GCA_047632655.1). Lineage (GTDB taxonomy): Bacteria > Pseudomonadota > Gammaproteobacteria > Francisellales > Francisellaceae > CAJXRW01. The sequence goes on from JBLIDR010000057.1 coordinate 2,605, forward strand.
AGCAATTAGATAATCGGTTCCAAATTTAAAACTCTTTCTTAAATGTGATAATAATTCCTTAAAATCAACAGTAACATCTGATGGTTTAAGTTTGTGCTGAACAAATGATTCTTTACAACAATATATAGCCTTATTATGTTCATTCGTATTAGTTATTTCGAGTCGAGATAACGCCAAATTAATCTCTTCAGTAGATAAGTGATCAGCAAAAATACAGTGCAAGTTGATCCATTCACCATCTTTATTTTGTTGGTTAATTCTAAACTCAATATTACCTAACACAGTTATAACGACTTGTTGCTTAGTTATTTCATCTCGTATTATTTCTAATTCACGGTCTGTAAAATAAAAATAGTTAGTTACGCCAACTAAAGACAGTTGTTGTTCATTTATTTTAGCTACGTAATCCGCAATTGATGTTTCACCAAATTTATTGGCTTGGTGAGTCATCGGTGAATGAATATGCAAATCCCATTTATTCCATACTGAACCAATCATTTACTACTCCTTGTAATTTTAAACATCAAATTTCAGCAAGTTTTTCATTATTTATCCATAATTTAATTTATTATTCAAATGCAAATATCTTTGCATTTGAATTCAACTAACAAGTGCAATGGATTATGCAACCACCTACATTTCTGACTGCCAAGCAAATGATTCATAAAGTGTTTTTTTATGCATGTACACTTTTATCATAGCTACCATAGCGTTTCTGATACTTTTTACACGCTCTTATTACAGACTGGAAAAAGTCTGACCAGCTAATCTATGAAATTATACTTACTTATGTGAACCTAACCACTTAGCAATGTACGCAAGTGAGTTTGCCTAACATGATGTGCGCTTAGGCTACGTATAGCTTGTTCAAGACGCTCTTTTGTACCAACTATATGTAACTCGTCTTCTGAGCGGGTTATTGCTGTATACAGCCATGCCCTGTCGATCATGTTTGCCTTACTTAAGGCTACAATCACTCGTTTGAACTGTGAGCCTTGTGCTTTATGCAGAGTGATGCAATATGCGGCATCTAATGAATCTAGCAGCATTCTTGTAATCAGTATTTCTTCATTATCATCATCCAGTCTAACGATACCTAAGTGCTTGTCAGTCTTCTCAATGGATATTAACTTACCTATAGTGCCATTTTGGACACCAGCATCGTAGTTATTTTTTGTGAACAATACAGGGTCATTTAGAAGAAGGTCTGTACTATATTGCTGACCGAATTCATCAAAAATCAGCCTTTCAGCATCAATATTGATTGATAACTGACATTGCTGGTTAATTTCAGCAGTCATTTTTTTTGTGGCGGCAACAACTTGGCTGTTATCTGGTGATTTTCTATATAATTCAACACATTTATTAGCAACTTCGTCTAACTCAACATCATGAAAATGAATATTACCAACATCTAGGCTGGGTGGGATTTCACCCATTTTTATCTGGTGAGAGTAGCTAGGTATGCCAGTTTCTGCATCTTGTCGTTGAACGATATCGAGTTCTGTACTGCCAATCACTTTTGATTTTACGATGTCAGCTAAGATAAGCCCTGCGCCAATGGGCGGCAATTGGTGATAATCACCGACAAAAAGTAATCTTACGCTTGGATTTATATGCGCCACTATCTTGTACATTGTGGGTAAATCAAGCATTGATGCTTCGTCAATAACAACGATATTTTTGCCATCATTATCAATTGGATCATCACGCAAAAAAGCTGCAATTGTTGATGTTTTGAAGCCTATACTTTGATGAAGTCGCATTGCTGCACGACCTGACAAAGCTATCGCACTAATATTAAAATCTAGAGAATTGTATGCTCTGAGTACTGTACGCAGTACGGTTGTTTTACCCGTTCCAGCTCCACCAGTGATGCAATAGACATGAGAAGTAAGCGATCCAAAAACTGCTTCTGTCTGTTTTTCTGACAGGTCATAGGGTAATTCTTTGAAAGCTTCTGAATATGCACTGTCTAATTCAAATGAATCTTCAGTCACCTTTTGATTTAGACTCAACAATCGTCTAGCGACAACTTTTTCCATGATCAATAGCGGTGTATGGTGATAACAGCCCGTTTTCTTATCAATGAAATATGATTTGTGTAGATTTGCAGTTTTCAAAGCTAGTGCAGCTAGATCCCTGCTTTTTAGTAACTGAACTAGCTGAATGGATATATCTTGATGGGTGGCACAAGTATGCCCACCTCGGCTGCTGTGCTTTTGTAGCACATGCTCCACGGCTCCGACAAACCTCCGATGATCATCAATTTCGACATTAAAACTTGTTTGTGCAATTTGGTCAGCATTGGTAAATGACATTCCGAATGTGACTAAACGATATGGATTTTCTGTGATCGCTTGAACTGAGTTTTCTTGATGATACTTAAAGAATTTCTGTTGAATATGTGGTGGGATTTTTTTGTCTGCAAACCAAGTTGAATACTTTAGGTTAGCGTACTTTTTAAAGCCTAAGATTAGAGATTGAGCTGCTTGTTCTGTCAGTACTTTAGTTAAGCTGGTGACATCTTTTTGATTAAGAATATTAAATATATCACCTTTGAACATTGACCAAAGCTCTCTGGCTTTAGCATCACCAATGCCTTTGAAATCGGCTTCTTTAGAGACAAATCGTATAAACTGTTCTCCATCATGTGGCAAGGTTACTTCGCACCGTGAGGGGGAAACAATATGATGCTCAGTTATAGAGTGGTCTCCATGCGCCACAATGCGACTATCCGATTTACCTGTCACTCGCCAGTGCTGGCCTATCGTTGGTGACATAGATAAAACGTCAGGTTTAGTATTGATGACAAAAATATCTTTTACACTTTTAGTCTTGTAGCCATTTTTGACCAGCGGCACTCCGCTAAAGCAAACCCATTTCTTGGACGATTGCCACACAGAAGTAACTCTGAATTCAAAAGTTTCTGTCATGATTCATCTAAGCCAAGTTCAGACATCACCTCTGAAAGCTCCTTAAATCGGTCTAACTGCATTTTTAGATGTAAAACCTCCTGTTCTAAGGCTGCAACCCTTTTTGCATCTTGTAATGACTTAGAGGCTGTTTTGTCGTATTGCTTTACTTCCGTTTTGGCTATTTCAGCTTTTTTTGTCATATTGGGCAGCACTGATTTTTGCCTCAATCCATTTTCTAATTCTTCTAACAGATTTCTTAATTTCGGATTTTGTAACAAAGCTGATTTTGCACAACCAATAGCCTTTGCAATTTCAACACGACTCAGACTCCCACGATATACGATTTGACGATAATCATCATCTTTCATAGTCGCAGACCAACAGATAAAAGAATCAACATTTTGCTGTGCTTTTTGTTGACCATTAGCCATAGAATTACCCTCCCTTTGCACGTTCTACCGATATTAATGGCTTACTTAAAGCATCTTCCACATCATCAAGCCGACTAACTCTTAGCCCATTTTTATATGCGTTGTGTTGCCACAAAATAAATCGTTCTTTGTACTTATTATTAAGTGTTTTGAGGCGGGAATTTTCTGCCTGTAGCCCATCTACTTGTTTTTTCAGGTATTCAACAGTTACGTCATCTGAAACTTTAGGCGAAGTCTCTTGGTTGTTTCGTAGCTCTTCTTTTCGCTTGCTGTAACTTTGCTGAATAACTTCGTAAGCAGCTAAGGATTGACGCTCTATCTTCTCAATACCTAACTCAAGAGAAACGTTTTCACATAGCAGTGACCATGAAAGTTTCCCTTGCCATGTGTCGATAATTTTTAAAACCACCTTCAGACTATCTGGTGTAATTAATATCTTAGGCATTACAACATCCCCAATAAGTCATAAACATCATCACCAAGCGTTATGGATTCTGGCGTTTTAATATCAAGATCCAAGCCCTTTTCACGCAAAATTTCTTTTATTGGCGATGGATCAAACTCATCTGGTATACGAACAGGTGTCCCATCAGGTATGTTTTCATCTTCCAAAAGTCTTATTTTTGTTTTTATATGCGACAATCGCCAACCTAGCGCACTTACCCAACGATCTGCTCCAAATGCACCACTATCATGATTTTCAATCGCTTTATTAAATTGTCCTTCAACCTGGTGTTCACGTTTTTTCAGTAATTCAAGAGACTTTGTATACCCTTTAATACAAACCATTTCCTTGCATGTTTCACAATCACCATGTCGCTGGCAAGGCATCATTGCATAGTCATGCTCACATACACCAAGTTCAGTAACTATGGCTACACCTATCAGCTCTTTACCAATATCCTCAAATGAAACGGGCAGATTTACATTTATTTTATCTAGAGCTGTCGCATCTTCTGGTATCAATAATTCACGAGCGTTATCGCTTTTTTCTTCTTCAGTTCTATGATCATAATGCTTATTATCTGATACTTTGGCTCTGCCAGCCCAATTCGCAAGTGTTAATTCATCCATACCACCACGCTCTGCTTTTGTTGATAGCCAGTGACGAGCATTGTGGGAGGGTATTGCTATAAATGCGTTATTCTCAGAAGAAATATTGTGTTTAGCCCATAAAGAACGTCCATCTCGGCTATCTTTTTGTATAAAACGATCATTAATTTGATTGACATTAGGCATCATGAAAGAGAAATTGCGAGGCTCAAAATCAACATGAAATTCATTATCTCTATGTACCAATAATGCCTCAGAAACTAGGACTTTTGATGCCTTATCTATGTAAGGCCAATTATTAAATTTTGATGCATATTTTTGGTATTCATGTTCCCCAAGCGCCTTATAGGTAATTTCTTTATTGTTATCCTCTAATATTTTCAATAACCATTTCGGTTTAGCTTTGCTCAATATTAGGTTATCAAGTTGAAGGCTTAACGCAGCATTAAATTGCTCAACGGATAAAGCTGTATCTTCAGATATATTATTTGAACCAATACAACTACTATGACGCATAAAAACACATGGATTTTCTTCTGCAAACTTTGCTGCAATTCGTGCTGATTCACCAATTCTTTCTAAACGTTTAACAGCCTCCACGACCACATCTTCCATGACAGTTGGAACCCATTTCAAGCCAGCTTTGCCGCCTTTAGCAGGGTTCCACCTGATACCAAGTTTTTTAATACCAGTCTTATCTTCCTCCCATTCCAAACAATTGACAGGAAGTGTTGTTGGCTCAGAGCCTCTAGAAGGTGCGACCATCAGCAATGCCATAATTGCCGTATAATATTCAGCCTCTACACCTAAATTCGGTGCATCATGAAATAATTGTGCGACCAACATCATTTCTTTATCTGAAGGTAATTTATTTGAGCGGTGTTCCTTGCCTTTTTCATCTAAAGCTATTGTTAAGTCTTTTTGCTTGCTGTAAGGATTAGACCACTCAGGTAGTGACGGAGTAATCTGTTTAGTCCTGCAAAAA
>JBLIDR010000058.1:0-7852 GCA_047632655.1 Francisellaceae bacterium
TTTCATCGCAATGCCAAGCCAAGTGTTAACGTTGCTAGGTTGTGGCAATTTAAAAGGAAAGTTTTTCTTTAATGCATCTAATTTCTCAATATTTATGCCAGTTAGTTGCTTTAGAGTATAAATTGAGCTCAATAGGGCGTTTTGATATTGAATAGTTAGCGCGTTAGACTGTTCATAAGTTGCTTTTGAGGATTGCACATCAGAAACAGGAATGGTTCCAACTTCATATTTTTGTTGAGATTGATTGTATAAATTTTTATTCCATTCTTGGCTCGAGATTGCATAATTAAGTAGATCTTGGTTATTTAATACTGAAAAATAATCACTAACAGTATCAGAAATAAGTGTTTGTTGAGCCTGAGCTAGAGTAATGGCATTTGCTTTTAATGTGTATTGTGCCGAGGTATATGTTTTCCAAGTTGACCAATCAAATATATTTTGGGAAACACTTAGTTCGGGCCCGTATGATTGATAGGTTTTGGTGCTAGTGAAGATGGCGGGATCACTATAATTTTCTGTGTAATCATATGTTGCGGTTACACTTGGTAATAATGCACCAAATGCGATTGGCACATTTTCTTCCTGTGACTTGAATGTAGCAATATCGGCTTGAAATTGGCCATTATTTTTATACGCAAGATTATATATATCAAGTAAGCTATACGCTTGTGCATTATTTTTGTCATTAGTGCTATTTATTGTTTCTGTTGTAGCAAAGGATTGGCAAAGACAAAAACTAATTAGCGTTGTAATGCTGATTTTTGATATTGAAAACATATTAATTCCTTATTAGAATGAAAATATTTCTTTTTCAGAAGCCCCTTTTAATAAAGCAACTGATGTTTCAAAATGAACTTGACTTGACCAAGCATCAATAGATGTATGTTTTATAACAGTAGCTTCCATATTCGGTTTTTCACCTAAAAATGCAAATATTTTACCATTTACCTTTAAATCTTTTTTAAACTGTTCTGGCAAAGAATATAGTCCACCCGTGATAATGATTATATTGTACGGCCCATTTTCACTGAAACCGTTAGAGGCATCCGTTGTTTCATATTTGATATTATAAATACCTTGAGATTTATGTTTATGCTTTGCTGTTGTGCTGAAGTCTTCATTGATATCAACGGTTATCACACTTTTAGCCATTTTAGCTAAAAGAGCTGTGAAATAACCGCTGCCAGTTCCTATTTCAAGTACTTTGTCATCGGGCTTGATTTCTAATAGTTGCAAAATTTTTGCCTCTATTTGTGGTAAAAGCATGAATTCATTATGATCTAATGGAATTTCCATGTCAGTATAGGCAAATGCATCGTATTGTGCTGGTGTGTAGTAGTTTCTGGGTGTTGTTAATAATAAATCTAAAATCTTAGTGTCATTGACACCCCAAGTTTGAATTTGTTGTTTAATCATATTAATTTGAGCGCTATTATGGTTCATTTTTACGTTTCCTTTGCCGGTATACATCTATAACAATTATTATCAAGCCGATGTTTTCTATGTATGTGGTGATTTCATTACTTTTTTTATAGCAGATAAAATGTGGGTTTTTAGGGCTTTCTTTATTTTACCTGAAAGCTTAGATTCTTCTTGAAGTTTATAATATGTTACCAAATTCCTTCCTGCTGAGCGAGCTGAGACCACGCGATATCGTGGAACCATTTTGTTTAGCACAAGAGCTATAATGTCTTGCAAACTGATCTCATCTGTTGGTACATCTACTTCTTTGCTCATGATAATATGTTTTAGAACATAAATAACTTCTTCTTCTGATTGGTTGTGCAATGTTCCCTGGTGCCTTACAATTAAACCATCAAGAAATGAGATCGCTGTATTTTGATCTAAAGCCAAAATTATTCCTAATAACATGTTATTTGCTGACTATTATTTACAACTTTAGTTTATATTTTAAAAAAAATCAGCATTAATCAAATATCTTTTATCTTAAATAGACCTTATTTTTTTGTTTATGCGCTATATCTCTTATTTTAAAATTTTTTATAAATCTATGTGATTTAATTATTGGCTAGACGTTTTGCCGTTTTATGACTAATATACTTATGAATGAAATATGTTTTGGGGAGATCGTGGATAGATTTGAAAATGCTGAAATAGGTCAACTATGGAATGAAGAAGATGATTCATTTTCAAATGAGCAATTTTCACAATTAGTAATGGAACAATATAAAATATATGTTGAAATGGCAGATAGGGCTGGATTTAGGCGTATATTGGTTAATTTATTTTTTATGATTTTTAATATTATGGTTGTTAGCATACTTGCTCTAGGTATTAGTCGTTCTTCAAGTGAGGTGTCAATGTTTTTAATGCTGCTTCCCTTGTCAGGTATGATTGCCATATGTTATTCGTGGTGGCGTGTGGTTCGGTACTACCGCCATGTGGTAACGATCAAAGAAAAAGTTATTGGTGAGTTAGAAAGAAGGTTGCCTTGTAGTCCTATTTGGCAGGCAGAAAGGGCAATTGCTAGTTCGAATGGTGCGCTGTCGCCGTTAAAAAGAATGGAGGGTTGGTTACCATTCATATTTATTGGTTTATATGTCGCCATATATATATATTTATTATTTGTTCAGCCTTGGTATTCTTGACTTTTAACTCAACCCCTCTGCAAATCTGTACTTAATTATATTTTTAGCCTTAATTTTTATTAAGAAGTTTTAAAGCTTAACGAGTTCAGTATTTTATGTTTAAATATATCTTCATATTTTATGAATGTAATAGAAGTACATTCTAAGAGAAGAACTTGAAATTATTTCTATATTAGGAGAAAGCCATGACAGATCTCAACATTCTGAAAAAAAAATATAATCAATACCGCCAAGAAGCATTAAACTTGGATATGACTAGAGGGAAACCATCGGCTGAGCAGTTAGACCTTTCTGTCGACTTGATATCTGTGTTAGGTAAGTCAGATTTTTATAATCAGAGTGGTTTTGACTGTAGAAATTATAGTACTCCAGGTTTGCTTTCTGGATTAGATGAATCTAAGGAGATTTTTGCTAAAGCTCTTAATGTTAAAGATATAAATAATATTATTATTGGAGGTAATTCTTCCCTAGCGCTTATGCATGATACTATTAGTTGGGCTATGCTTCATAAGTTACCCGGCAGCAAGAAGTCTTGGTCTGAACAAGGGCCAATTAAATTTTTAACTCCTGTCCCAGGCTATGATCGTCACTTTGGTATCTGTGAATCTCTAGGTATTGAAATGATTAATATTCCACTGCTTGGGGATGGCCCTGATATGGGTTTAATTGAAAAGCTAGTTAAGGATGATAATAGTATTAAAGGCATATGGTGTGTGCCTAAGTATAGTAACCCCACGGGTGAAACGTATTCTGATGAAACCGTCTGTCGCTTAGCAAATCTTGATACTAAAGCGAATGATTTTAGAGTTTTTTGGGATAATGCCTATGCTGTGCATGACTTGCATGGTAATTCAGATTCTTTAGTAGATATTTTTTCTTTGGCTGGAGAAGAATTCAAAGATTGTATCTTTGAATACGCTTCAACTTCAAAAATCACCTTTGCTGGTGCTGGGATTTCAGCTGTAGTAAGTAGTGAGAATAATATTGAATGGTTCTTAAACATCATGAAATATAAAACGATTGGCTATGATAAAATTAATCAATTGCGTCATGTGGAATTTTTTAAAAATCATCGATCATTAGAAAAGCAAATGCAAGAGCACTCAGATCTTTTGTCGCCTAAATTTAAAAAAGTTGCTGAAATACTGACTGATATTTTGGGTGATGATGAGACATATGCCTCCTGGTCTAATCCAAAGGGTGGGTATTTCATTGACTTTAATACGAAACCTGGCTTGGCAAAAAAAGTAGTTAAGATGTCATCTGAGGCTGGGGTTAAGTTAACTAAAGCTGGTGCTACATTCCCTTATGGTATCGACCCTGAAGATAAAAATATACGTATTGCGCCATCCTTACCTTCATTAGCAGATATTCAAAAGGCAGTTGAGATTTTAGCGGTCGTAACAAAAATAGTTACTCTAGAAAATTAATTTTTTGGTATGTAGTATTTAATGTTTAATGTTTAGATTTTCTATTTTCAGGTATGAGATGTAGTTAGAGTAAAAATATACTATTTAACTGCGTGAGTGATTAAAACCCATATTTTAATTTATCACAATGACATATATATCAATAAATTAAATATATTAATCAGTTTCATCGAGACTAATAATTCCTGAGTTATAATCGTATGCAATAATTTCAGCATACCTCGCCCAGTCAATGAAGGTATCAAAAACTCGTTCGGCTTCGTCGTTGCTGAAATGATCTTCTAATTCTGATAAAAATCTTGACTCGGGGGCTTCTTTGTTTGGGCGTTCTTGGAGGACTCTAACAACATGTCTGGCTAAAGGTATATTCTGTAACAACAAGCGTGAAAATATAACTTTACGCTCAGTAATTTCTGCGTCGATGAATTTTTTACCCAGTAAGGTCATGGTTATATCACCTGATTCAACTCTAGCTAGCTTAAGCACCGATAATGTTTCAATGATAGGGAATAATTCGTCTACACCTAAATGTACTTCATCAGCAATATCCGGTAAATCAATCGCCCCTTTTTCTTGCATTTCATACATTTCAGATAATAATCCGGTGAGTTCTCCAATTTCAGTGTCTGGAAGTCTGTAACCAATAGTAAGCGCTTTTTTGCGATTCATTCTTTCAGTCAGTTCATTTGTTTGTGCGGTTGTCATCATTGTGTATACGTCATCAACCAATGTGGTTATAGCAATGTCTTGGCTGCTACGAGGATGCTCAATATCTATTTTCAACTCACCGCGAATAAACCCTGGATTGCTACCAAAAATTATAATTCTGTCAGCGGTTAAGACAGCTTCTTCAATGCTGTGAGTGACAAATAATATTCCTTTCATCTCATTATTTTTTTGCCACAATTGTAATAAATCTTCCCGTAAATTTTCAGCGGTGAGAATGTCTAATGCTGAAAAAGGTTCATCCATTAAAAGTAAATCAGGTTCAAGCACTAAGGCTCTTGCAAAACCTACGCGTTGTCTCATGCCGCCTGATAGCTCCTTGGGATATGCATTTTCAAAGCCATCTAGCCCAATCATATCAATAGATTTTAATGCTCTTTCATAACGTTCTTTTTTAGGTATTTTTCTAGCTTCAAGACCTAGTTGTACATTTTGCATTACGGTTAACCAAGGCATTAGTGCAAAGCTTTGGAATACCATGGATATGTCTGGCACAGGCCCAGAAACAGATTTCCCTCGGTAGATAACATTTCCGGTTGTTGGGGCGGTTAGGCCGGCTATAATGCGCAGCAATGTAGATTTTCCCGATCCGGATTTACCTAATAATGCAACAATTTCTCCTTCTTGCAGGGTGAAATTAACATTTTCTAAAACTGTAAGGCTTTGTTTCCCACTTTTTTGAAAAGCTTTGCTGATATTTTTTGTTTCAAAAACTATTTTACTTGCATCTTTGCTAGCTATTTTTAGTTTGGTATCTGTTTTATTCATCATAATGAATACCTTGTTATATGTTCATGCTGAATTGATTTTCGGCGTAGTGATATAAGCGACGCCAGAATATTTTATTGGTTATTACAACTAAAATACTCATTATAGCGACTGCTAGAGCAATATTAGCTGTATGTTCACCTGGGGAGTTATATTGTTCGCTAATATATGCTCCGATGCCAGTAGCCGTTATTACTGAGTCCTTCCCCCAGTTAATATATTCACAGATAATACTTGCATTCCAAGCGCCTCCAGCAGCTGTAATTGCACCCGTTACATAAAAAGGCATTATGGCTGGGAATAAATATTTCAGCCATTTTATTTTGCCTTTAAGATGTAAGCTTTTAGCTGCCATTTTAAGCTCTTGTGGTATGGCTGATGCGCCCGCTATAACATTAAACAATATATACCATTGAGTCCCAAGCGCCATTAATACTGTGCACCATATGTTGAAATTTAAGTTAAACATAATGACCAATGTACCAGCCAGGCCATAAAGTACATTGACTGGAAATGCTGCAAATATTTGAATATAAGGCTGAATTTTAGCAGTTACTTTTGGTCGCAAACCAATCCATATTCCTATTGGAACCCATAGAATTGAAGAAAAAATGATGAGAGCAAAAACTCGCATTCCTGTCACAATGCCATACCAAAAAACTTTTAAAGTTTCTTCTAGTCCGATAGGATCATTAGGGCTGTTATAGATAAAAGACCATGCTAAATAGGAAAATGCAGCCATGCTAAGTATGACGCAGGCATACAAAAATATTTTTTGAGTGTTAGATGTGGGTTTTGTCTGCTTTATATGTTTACGTTTTCCATAGCTTTTTGAAATATCTTTTTTTAGTATGCCTAAGTTGACTAACCTTCCTGCTTGAGAAGCTGACCATTTTCCAAATGAATTTACAGAGCTAGATTTTTTTAGTAAGTTAAGGAACCAAGAGTTTGAGGCAGTTTCATGCTGCATTTCTGTCACAACAAATTTTTCAGACCACGCGACAATAGGTTTGAAAATTAATTGATCATAAAGAACAATAACAATAAGCATCATAACTATTGCTGCGCCTACAGCTAAAAAATCCTTATTGTTATTGGCTTGATCTATGAATGTTCCAATGCCAGGTAAATTTATTGAAGATGAGGTGTTTCCAGCAAAATTAACCACGATTGTTTCTGAAGCTACGATCATAAACCAGCTGGCGGACATTGACATCATTGTATTCCAAACAAGTCCTGGCATAGAAAATGGCACTTCTAATTTCCAAAAGCGTTGCCATCCAGATAATTGATACATTTCTGTGGCTTCAGTTAATTCTTTGGGTACAGTTTTAAGTGATTGATAAAAGCTTAAAATCATATTCCAAGCTTGTGCGGTAAAAAGACCAAAAATTACTGCAGCTTGAGCTCCCCATAAGGAATTAGGGAAAAGAGCTAGGAAAGCTGTCACGGTGATGGCTAAAAACCCTAAAATAGGGATTGATTGTAAAATGTCAATCATTGGAATAATAATGCGTTCCGCCTTGGCGCTTTTTGCGGCCCAAGCGCCAATAATAAAGCTAAATATAAAAGAAAAGAAGAGAGCAATGAACATCCTGACTGTTGTATCAGCAGCATATTTTGGTAAATCCCATAAGCTCATGGATATATCTTTGTAATGGGTTAATGTGTTCGCGTCTTTATAATTAACGTTCCCGCCCATGTTGCTACAAGCCCAGGCAATAATAAAAACTAATGAAAGTATGAAAAATAAAGAAAAAAGATCCCATTTGCTTGGTAAGAGTTTACTTGCTGGTTGATTGAATAATTCATATTTCATAGGATAGCCATACAGTTATTCTTGGTTTATTTGGAGTTTAATTAACTATAGTTTATATGGCTATAATAAATATTTCTCGCAGTATAAGAGAAAATTTAAAAAAAACATGTAGAAACAGGAAATATTGTTTCTTGTTGCTATACTTTTGATAAGAATTTATTTTTTCTATTAAAGAACAAGAGGGTGGGTTAATGAAGAAGTTGCTACTTACAACAACTATAAGTTTAGCTTTAGGCGCAATGACAAGTGTTTATGCTAATGAAAATAATACTGACACGGCAGGGAAATTTTATATTTCCCCAACTATAGGAATGTTTGTTTCTACTAATTCAGCATTTCCAACATCTCCAGCGGTTTCATTAAGTGGTGGTTACAATTTCACTGATATGTTTGCTTTACAAGTAACTGGCGGTGGCTTTGAAAGTGGTGCGACGGCGCGTGTAGATTCTATTTGGAATATTCCATTAGATTCTAAGATTATGCCGTATTTTGCTGCTGGT
>JBLIDR010000059.1:0-7787 GCA_047632655.1 Francisellaceae bacterium
GTAAAAGTTTTGTAAAGCAACGTTTAAGTATGCAGGCATTACAAGCTAAGAAGGTATCTCCTGAGGAGGTATTTGAAAATATGGAAGAAACATTAATGCTCCTAACAGCAGAGGTCTTCCAAGGGGAAAATATTAAAGTTAAGGATAATCTAGAAAGAGAAAGATTAGAAAGAGAAAGATTAGAAAGAGAAAGATTAGAAAGAGAAAGATTAGAAAGAGAAAGATTAGAAAGGTTAAGGCAGAAAAATATTCTAATAAGACAACAAAGAGATCATGATGCTATGCTCGTGCAAAATGCCCTCAGAAGGAAAGGGTTTCAACAAGAAGTAGTAGGGAGAGATCGAAGTAAAAATTTTTCAGATATATAGCTGACGAGTCTATAATATGACTATGCGTTGAACACGACAATCCCTAAGAAAGTCGTTAAATGATTGAAAATAATCTTCGTCCATAATTTTAGCGATTTAGTTTCACCAAGCTATTCAAGTTTTTGACTATATTATTCAAAATGTTCATTTTATTGGTGTAAGTATTTATACTTTTCCGATGTTACTTGTGTTGATATTGACTTTTTAACAAACGTTTTAGTCTTTATAAACCTTAAGGTGTTACCCGTAGAAACTAAATAATATTATCGGTTATCTGAGTAATAAATATATTAAAATAATAGGGTTAAATATACGCGAAGTTTTATCAAAAATAATTTAAATCAAATTAACTAACCAGTCCTTCAGTAACCAATGAATAAAAGCTAAAATAACGGCAGAAATAAATATCATTAATAGAGTTGTATATTCACCTAGGTGCAAGACTAACACAAGTGAAATTCCAACGGCAGGTGGGTGTTCAACACCTAAAATCACCATGGCTATCAAAGAAATACCAACAGTTATTGCTGCACTTATCCAGAAGATATGAGAGGTATGGAAATGACCAATGTATGGTGTTAAATTATACATCTTTGTGAGAAAAACATGCATTAAAAGGCCTATAATAATCCCAACAAAATATCCACCAATAATCCTTTTTGAATTTGCTATTGGTGATTTTGGTGTGACAAAAACTATATAACAACTTGATGATAATGCACCTGAACCAATGGCCCATAATATTTTAGAACCATCATCGACAAGACTAAGGAAAAATAAAATAAAAGCGATATAGATAACTGCAATCGCTGGCTGTAAAAATAAATGAGGTCCGTGTTTTTTAAACTTAAATAAGGATAGCTTCATCTGTAATTTAGTATTTATTATGATAAGTATATTATAGCGCTATAAAAAACAGTTCTCCTGTTTGAATATTTATTATGTTGTTAATCTTTGATATTGAATTATTTATAGTTCAATAATTTTAAAATATGTTATGGCTTGTTAGGATTATTTTTCATTAGTAGTATGATAGGAATGAAGGAGCAATTGTGGTTCTGAATGTCTATTAAACTTAATAAAAAGACTTATATTACTTCTGGTATAATAACGATTGCGCTAATTTTTTCATGCCTATTTGTTTTTTTAAAACCATCAGCAAAGGCGGTTGACGGCCTTAAGAAAGGAACTTTTATTTCAGTTCAAAAAGCACTAATTAAAGAATACGCAGCCATTGTTCCAGTAACTGTCACAGCAAGATCAAGAAGAAGTACGAATATTTCTGCCTTTGTTTCAGCGCGTGTACAAGAAATTCATTTTAAAGTTGGTCAAAAAGTAAAGAAATCTCAATTGCTTTTAACTCTTGAACCAGATTTATATGATATAGACCTTGATAAGCAATCGGCTAATGTTGAGCTTACTGAGGTTAAATTAGAAAGTAATGAACAACAGTGTATTTTATATAAAGACCTATTTGAAAAATCACAGGCGCTATATAAACTTGCGCAATCAAATTATGATCGATATGCATTGCTACATAAAAATACATATGGCTCTAAAGCAGATGTAGATTTAGCGGATGAAAAAGTGCTAAATGTTGAGTTATCAATGAATCAACGTTCCTTTGATGTAAAAAATTGTGCCTTGACATCAAAAAGTTTAAAAGCTGAACTAAAACAAGCTATGGCTAATGAAAGATTAGCTAAGAAAAATCTTTTTGAAACGAAAATCTATGCACCATATAATGGCATTATTACTGATCAATTAGTCTCTGTAGGTAGAACGGTAAGTGTTGGTCAGGAGTTATTTTCTTTGTATGACTCAAGTAGGGTTGAATTAGAAGGTGTTTTGTCAGATAAGACCTATTTACAAATAGAAAATATGAATGGTGTTTTGAAAGCTTGTGCCTCTATGAGTGATAATACGGATTGTTATGTATTGGAAAGGGTCAGTCAAAACATGTCCAACCTGGGTATAGGACATGTCGGATTTTTTTCACCTACAGATAAAAACAATTTTGTTCAAGGTGAAACTGCCACTTTATATTTAAGACTGCCAAAGATTAATTCTTATGCTGTGCCGGCAGCAGCAATTTATAATCAAGATACTATTTTCCTTGTCAAAGATGGTGTTCTTACTGATAAAAAAGTTAAAATAATGGGTAAATGGGTCAATCCGGCCGGCAAGCTATACCGTTTAATAAACAAATCTACTTTAAAGCCAGAGTCCGTGGTTATGATTACCTATTTGCCAGGGGCTCGGTCTGGACAGAAAGTTAATTATTCAAAGATAGCCGCTAAGCCATGAAGAAGCATAAAGGGTTGATCTCTTTTTTTATCCAGCACAAAGTTGCCGCTAACCTTTTGATGTTAATGATGATTTTATTAGGGGCGTTTGGCTTATATAAATTAAATACACAATTCTTACCTAATTTCAAGTTAAATTATATTACCGTTTCTGTTCCGTGGTTTGGCGCATCAGCTTCAGATGTTGAGCGTTCTATTATCGTTCCACTGGAAAAACAACTTAAAGATATTGATGGCTTGAAGAAAATTCGATCAAATGCTAAATCTAACGCTGGGTTAGTGATTTTAGAATTCAATGAAAAAGTGGATGTATCACAAGCATTTCAAGATACACAACAGCGTGTTTCAGCCATTACAAATTTACCTAGTTCATCTGAAAAGCCTATTATTACTAAAATTGAACGTTATGATCCAATTGCGAAAATTATCCTTACAGGCCCTTCTTCATTAAGCAGAATGCGTCAATTAGCGTATGACTATGAAGATGAATTATTAAGGGCAGGGATAGCTAAAATTAATATTATTGGCTTACCTAAATTAGAATTTGCGGTTGAAGTGCCTCAGGAAAAATTAAGATCACTAGGTATGACATTGCCAGAGTTGGCCAATATTATAGATCAGTATAGTGCTGATGTACCATTAGGTACAGTTGGCAAAAATGATGTATCTAAAGATTTGAGGATGATTGAGGCGGTTAGAACAGTTGCTGCCATAAGCGGTATACCAATTTCTGATTCAGAAAACATACATGTTAGTACGGTCGGTAATATTGCTCATGTTTCATTGAGAAAACAAGATGGTGAAACAACTGTGTTTTATCAGGGAAAACCAGCGATTGAGCTTCAGCTGCTACGTACGCAAAATGAAAATGCCTTAACCATGGCTGGAATTATGCATGAATGGGTTGATGCTAAACAGACTATAGCCTCTGTAAATGGAATACACTTAAAAATTTACGATGAAAGTTGGATCTTAATTAAAGATAGAATTTCATTGTTATTAAAAAACGGTACAACAGGTTTAATTTTTATAATTATAGTTTTACTTTTATTTTTAAATAGAAGGGTTGCTTGGTGGGTAGGAGTTGGAGTACCTGTTTCTTGCTTGGCTACTTTTTTTATTTTATTCATCTTGGGCGATTCTATTAATATGATTAGCTTATTCGCTATTATCATGACTTTAGGGATCATTGTAGATGACACGATTGTCGTTGGAGAAAATGCTTATAGCGAATTTAGAAATGGAATGAGTCCAGAAGATGCCGCCAGAGCTGGTGCAAAAAGAATGCTAATTCCAGTCTTAGCTTCCTCATTAACAACGATTGCTGCATTTTTACCACTGATGCTTGTGAGTGATATTATCGGACAGGTATTATTTTCTATTCCATTGGTAGTTATCTGTGTCATTATAGCCTCTTTGTTAGAATGTTTTTTTGTTTTACCTTATCACTTGAAACACAGTTTCACTAAAATGCAAACAGCTAAAACCTCAAATTTTAGAAAAAGGTTTGATCAAGGTTTTGCAACATTTAGAGATAAATATTTTTATGGTTGGTTGGTGATTGCATTAAAGTGGCGTTGGACTGTTATAGTTGCAGCAATTTCTATGATAATTCTAACAATTAGCTTACTGATAGGTAGTCATGTACCTTTTACTTTTTTCAAAATGCCAGATTCAAACATTATTAAATTAAATGTTACCTTTGTACCTGGTACTCCAGAGAGTAAGGTAAAAGAGTTCCTACAGAAATCTAGAGCTGAATTATTTAAGCTCAACCAATCTGAATTAAAAGAATATCCAGATGAACCAAGCTTGGTTAAGATTGTTATGGAAACACTTGGTGTAACATCAGACCTGCGTGGTGATCAGTCTCAACAATTTGGTGAAAATACCGGGCATTTAAGCGTTGAACTTTCAATGCCAGACGAACGCTCATTATCAAACCAAGAATTCATTAATTTATGGAAGTCAAAAATTTATCAAGTAGAAGGCATTGATCAATTAGTTATATCCTCACCTGTAGGAGGTCCGCCAGGTAGGGATATTGATATTAGGCTTTCAAGTAAGAATCCATTTGAGCTAAAAAAAGCTGCTTTATATGTTAAAGACAGCCTTAATGAATACCAAGGCGTTAAAAATACTGTTGATAACATGCCAGATGGACGTGAACAGTGGGTTTTTGAGCTAACTCAAGCAGCAATAGCAAAAGGATTAACCGTTAAAGATTTAGCGTCTCAAGTAAGCTCTGCTTATGCGCATAATTTGGTGCAGAGAATTACAGAAGGGCAGGATGAGATTGATGTGAATGTATTGCTTGCGGATAAAGATAGAAAATCATTAGCAGCATTTGAAGACTTTCCAATTAAATTACCCAATGGGATAATAGTTCCTTTAGAATCTGTTGTGACTAAAAATGCAATTAATGGCTTTGACCGTCTTGTTCATCAAGATGGACAGTTAGTCGCTAATGTTACTGCAGAAGTTGATGATAAGGTTACTAACGCTAATCATATAATAGATTCATTGCAGACTAAAACTTTAGATAATCTACAGAGTAAATTTAATGTAAATTATACGTTAACTGGGAAATTTGAAGAACAAAATCAAACTTTTGCAGATATGTTAGCAGGATTAGTTATCGGTTTAGTTCTTATTTATGTGATTTTGGCTTTAGTCTTTAGTTCTTATGGTTGGCCATTATTGGTCATGGTTATGATTCCTCTAGGCTTAATCGGAGCTGTTCTAGGTCATTTGCTTATGGGATATGATATGACCATATTGTCATTATTCGGTTTGTTTGGATTATCAGGCATTGTGGTCAATGACTCTATTATTCTGCTTAGTTTTTATAAAGAACGCAGAGAGCAAGGAATGTTACCATACGATGCCATTATTCATTCAGCTAAGTCACGTTTAAGGCCAGTGTTATTGACCTCAATTACTACTATTGTTGGTCTAACCCCATTGCTCTTTGAAACATCATTGCAAGCCAAGTTTTTAATCCCAATGGCAATTTCGATCGTCTTTGGTTTAGCATTTGCTACATTGTTAATATTATTTGTTTTACCCAGTATGCTTGCGATATATGAAAAAATTAGAGATTAATCTTTATGACTGAAAAGGTAATTTATCTTAGGAGATCTAATCAGTATATTTTCATAGTGATATTTTTTCATTTATTGGCTGTTGCTGCTTTAGTAGTTACACCTATATACCCCATTGCCCGTTATATGGGATTAATTACTTTATTCATTAGTATTCTAGTTTGTTTATACATTTATTATAAAAGCTACTTACATAATGTGACATTAGGAGATACATTTTCAGATTTAATTGTAGAAAACTCTCAGGGAGAAAAGCTAGTTCAGTTACTTGCAAGTAGTGTGGTAACTGAATTTTATATTTGTCTTCATTGTAAAAAAATTACAGGTAGAAAAAAATATTATTATGTATTGTTAAAAGATAGTTTTAATTCAAAAGATGATTTAAGGATTTTTGCCTCTTGGATCAGGCAAGCATTTATTTAGATTTTTCTGTTACTGGTTTTAAATTGTTCCAAGAATTAGTCCATGTTTCAATATTTTTTTGTGCAACATTTTGAAAATATGTAACAGGGTTTAATAAGTCATTATTTGATGGTTTAATTGGATCCATCAAGTTGCTAACATTATCTTGAATACGTTTTTGTTGATCCGTAAAAGCACTAAGTGTTTTATCAAAATAACCAGTTAGCATTTCTTGCATATTGTTACCATATGAGCGTATAACTTGTTGTAAAAAATCATTATTGAACATTGGTTTTTCACCAACTTCTTCTTGTTCGTTGATAATTTGCATCAAGACGCTACGGGTAATATCTTCTTTTGACTTGCTATCAATAACTTGAAAAGTCTCACATTCCAACACGATGTTACGTACATCTTCAAGGGTAATGTAACTTGAAATGGCGGTGTCATATAATCTACGATTAGGATATTTTTTTATAATTCTTATGCCATTATTTTTTTCTTTAGTGTTAGCCATGTTGCAGCCTTAAAGTAGTTTGCATTGAATAATGTTGCATTGTATCATAGATAAAATTTATTGCCAATCATGCTGGATTGTCAATATCAATAAATGTGTTGTTTAAGTTGAATTTATGTTCCAAATGTTCACCAAGTGATTTTATCCCATATCTCTCTGTAGCATGGTGTCCTGCGGCAAAATAATCAATATTGCATTCTTTTGCTATATGCGTAGTGTTTTCAGATATTTCTCCACTTATATAAGCATCAGCGCCTTGTTCCACAGCATTAGTTATGTATCCTTGGGCTCCCCCAGTACAAATTGCAATGGTCTTTAAGTTAGTTTTATTGCTTGAAATATGTATTGGTTTGCGATCAAGAGAAATTTTAATTTTATGATTTAATTGTTGCGGCGATATTTCAGTTTGTGGCCGGGTTATAATTCCATGCGCAGGTATGGAATTTGTATTTAGACTATCTATTACTTCTAAATTTAAAAGTTTAGCTAATTGCGCATTATTACCAAAGGTTATATGTGCATCTAAAGGTAGGTGATAAACAAATAGATTGATATCATGTTTTATGAGTGCAGCAATTCTTCTTTTTTTCATTCCAACTAAAGGATAGCTTTCTCCTTTCCAGAAAAAGCCATGATGCACTAAAATAGCATCTGCTTGTAACTCAATTGCTTTATCAATTAATTCTTGGCATGAAGTTACGCCGCATACTATTTTTTTAATAGTATCCCCCCCTTCTATTTGAAGTCCATTTGGGCAATAGTCTTTGAATTTTTCTACGCTTAGTAGTTGGTTTAAGTATTTTTGTAATTCATTACGCTTAATTGACATGTGCTATTCCTTGGGTCTAGTTTAGAACAATATATTTAGGTTTAATCGGTCCTTCAGTATTGCTTTAGTTGTGTTGTTATAAACTTTAGTCATTATAAGTCGTATTATTGGTTAATTTCACACTAAATAATATATAAAATAATAATATTATTTTATTGATGATAGTAATTTTGGAGTTTTCATATGATTGTTATATACGGGATTAAAGAACAGCTTGATCCTATCAAAGACAAATTATCTAATGTTGTTCATGGCTGTATG
>JBLIDR010000060.1:0-7749 GCA_047632655.1 Francisellaceae bacterium
AGTTAATTCACAGTCCGCTTTATTGAAACTTTTGCGATTAAAAAACTAATCGCGAATGACGGCAATTGGCACATTCTTCCCGTACAATTTTGAATGGCGTATGGCCCCTTTTGCCGTTCAGCTGTCTAAGACAAGCTCTGGCTGCTAGCCTCCGCATCTGTTTTTATGACTACTTCCATTGTACTATCAACCTTCAATTTTGGTAAATGAATCACTTTATTACCGTTCCAATACCCAACCCATACAGATTCAATTCCAATAATTATCAAAGCTGCATGTCTTCCTTTTAAGTTTTTGCTCCAATGATAAACATCAATTGACGATGGTAAAGGGTTAGCTTCTGGGTGTGTATGCCACTCCCCTATATAATCAATATTATTATTAGAATGAATTTTAGCCTTTGTCACTAATTCTGCGTGATGCATACCTTTTCTAACAAAACTAAAGCGCGATCGAACATCATTAAAACCTGGTTCTGAAATGTCTATTATTTCTATATGAGGAGGAGAATTCAGTGAAAACAACGCTGTGTTTTTTTGTCTTAATGAACCAATAATTAGACCTCCAGCCTCAAAGTCATTCTTTAAAATCTGAGTATGCCTTTTCAACTTATCTAAAACATCGATAGGTAAAATTAAAAAACCACCACCGGGCAAAGAAGTATAATAATCAGTATTTTTAACCACAACAGGGGCACCCTTCCAAAGAAGTCATATTCTGCGATTTTGTTAATGGAATCGATTTATGGAATCCTTGATGTCTAAATCTGGGGGATGGGTTGCCACTAAAATAGTCAATTACCATAGCCTGAATTAATCCCGCAGCTGAATAAGAAACTCCTTCGGAATATGGTGTAAACGATTCCCCACATGCAAAATGTTTTTGAGCGTAAGTAGGCCATTCTTTGTTTTTACCAATTAACGGAAATCTTTCTTTTAAAGCCCCATCTTCAATATAAAGCATACACCTATAACAACCATATTTACCGTCATCAAGCAATGTTCTAATGGCTAATCCATTTGCATCAATCCAGCCATACAAAACTGAACATGAAACTTTACTTTGAGATTGTAATGCCCTTCTATAATGATGACTGATAAATGAAGAGAACTGTTCTTCACCCGTGGCATCAATTATTAAGTCATTGTTCTTCATGAGCTCATAAAAAGCATCTACGCTATTTATAGCGATATTATAGGCTGTAATATTAGGCTCCCAAGAATATTTCTTTTGTAGATAATGCTTTGTCGCTTGAGACTTAGACTCACCTAGATATTCTTCTCCTAAAAGGTGACGTCCAATATTAGCGGTTTTTAGAGTATCTTTGTCGAATAACGATATTTTTCCAGCGTCACCACATCCCGCACCAATTTTCACTAATAAATTAGCCGTGGTTGCTCCAATTGTCCCACAACCAATAATGGCTATCTTTTTATTGGTTATAATTTTTTCTGGTAAATTTCTATTTAGAACAAAGTCTGTAGAAGCATCTTGAACGCATAGCCGGTAAAAAGTGGTAGTGAGGTCTCGTTTGAACATAGTTCTTACTGTATCCGGTGACACCTTTTTATTTTTTTTGCCAGGTTTTCTAGACCCAACGTATCTTTTAGCTAACTCTTGAATTCTTTTAGTAAACTTAACTCTTACCGCAAACCAACTAGAATTCGTACCATCGATATTAGGCACACTAAAAAGAACTAGCTGCTGAAGAGAATTTATACTTCCTTCGCATAACCTACGCATTAGTTCATTTGAAAGAAGAGAGTGGTAGTTAGATAACCAATTGAAAAAACTTTGCCAAGTCCTCGGAGGCCAAGTACTAACGACGATACTTGCGGGAAGTTTTGGCATCTCTGTAAACCGAACGGTAATAACCGGAACTTCACGAATATGTTCTAGAAATCCTCTTTTGTTTAACCAGTTTTTATTTCTAACTTCATCTTTATCATCAAAAATAAGCCACTCTTTGCTTGTACTATTATCCAAAATATTTTTGCTATCAAAAAATTTTGCCTTTATTTCTTTCTCTTTAGTTAACAGATAACAGTTATCGTGAGCACGCCAATACGCATCAAACTCTCTAACAAAATCATTTTTTATAGCTTCGTCGTCAACTATTTTATCCAATGTTTCTTCTATTGCGTTAAGGATGTAATCTAACGCTGCACCTGGCTTATAGGGATCGAGGTAAACATCAGATTTATCCAGATAGCATAGAGTTTGGTCAGGATTAACATGAATCAGAGTGCTGGGTAAATCGGGTGGAATATACTTAAAGGTAACAATAGGTAATTTGATAAATGAAGGATCGAATTCGGCTATTGCAAGTGAAAAGGTCGTGTTCCTAACTTTTATATTCCAATCAAATGATACTTTTTTTCCATTGGAAATAGTCAGGCCACGGCTAACCATGACCCTTGCACATTTAATATAAAAACGTTCAGAATCCAATAATTTATCCTGAACGATGTTCTTTTTTAAACGCAGTTGACGCTGTGGAAGTCACATGAGGTGAATTTCTAACAACATCTCCTATTGTATAACGTTCTATCCAATCAGCTTTATTTGGCAACCTACTTCCGAATATTGTAATGAACTCATCCACGACCTGTTGTTCCGTCTGACTATGACATAGAGCATTGATCACTGAATTACTAAACTCCTTAACTTTCTGACGTATATCTTCAATCTCAATATGGTTAATACCTCTTGGAAACATAATTTCATCATCTGCAATTGGATTTCGAATTTCAGAGTTAAATATCAAAGGAAGCTCATTAGCAACAGCTAATATAGCTTCACAATCCGTTGAAAATTCTTTTTTATTAGTCATAAGGTTATCGTCGAAAACTTTAGCAACAGCAACCATTAATGTAATTGAACTAGGCCCACCTTTATCCCAAGTATTGTCACGCCACGCTTTCATATATTTGCAAATGCGTCGTAAAAACTGTCTACCATGTATTTTAGTTTTACTAATAAACCACTCATGTAAATCCATTGGATCCGACTTTATCCAGTCATCATTATCCCAGCGCGCTAGATGAACTTGATCTGGTTCTAGACTGATAACTTCCAAATCATTTGAAGAATCGGTAAAAACATTTCGACTCTCTATTGCTTCTTTAATCACTAGATATTTTTGTTCAGGTATAGCATAAACAGGAATATCAATATGTACTCTGCTATTTACCTCTAAGCGCAAACAAGTTGGCTTTTCTACTATCCCCCAGCCTTTACTTTCAGCTAATTCAGTTAGAATTAATTTGACCAGTTTTAGTAATTTATTTTTTACTGCATGCGGCTTACCATCAAGTAAAGCCATTGGAAAGTATACGCCATCATCTAGGTCTATTTGTTGTGGAGGGTTGTTCGCGGGATTATTCATGGTTTTATATGCATAACTCCCTTGGGTCCAAAACTTAGGCTTTAAGTTTTTAATCGCGTCCTCAAACTCTTGAAACTCTATTGCTGCGCTAGCTCTTACCTGGTGAAATCCTTCTTTGAGGTACTTTCTAACTTCTTTCCTACAATTTACTAGTAATTCATCTTCGGTATCATTAATGTTCAATTTATTTAAAAAGGCTAAGTTTTCATTACCATTAGTTAACAATCGGTGTGCTTTAAATTTTTGCTGCATAAATATTCCTTAATCAAATATTACGGTTAACGCCATAAAAAAACGTGGGTTCACTAGCTTTTTGAGCAATAATTTTTTCATATATGGGGTTACAGCAATATTCTTGAGCACTAACTTTCCCACAACTGATTAGTGTTTTAGCGGCTTCGTCTGATGCATTATCTAATTCTAGTACTGAACACTGATCTCGACTAGGACTCATATCTATTGCAAGGTGTTCAGAGTTTGCATCCAATAAATGGGTAGCTAAATAATTATGCAATCCCTCTGTTGCAGATAAGCATATTTCAATTAATTTACTTCCAACTCCCCAACGACTCAGGTAACCACCATCTTTAGCACCTTTATGATTAGTTGTAGTTTTATTCCCCATCGTTCCAACTTGAAGTAACCGAATTTTACCTAACGGAATATTTAAGAAATAGCTTGCCTCATGAACAGCAATAAATGCAGGTGAATTAGCAGCTAAACCGCCATCTAAATACCAGTTATCATTAAATTCATGAATTGGAAAGAAAGTAGGAGCAGCACTTGTCGCTAAAGCTATATCTGCAAGGCTATGAACATGGTCAAATTTAAATTGTTTACAATGAGGTGTTTTGAATACTTGGACCTGTCCTTTACTATAATTAATAGTAGGAATAACAACCCGTGTATTCAATGAACCTATGGTGGCTTCACCATAGATATCTTTCAATAATTTTTTTAGAGGCGCTTGCTGATATAGCGAGGAAAATGCAGCACTCCATTTTTTTAGAAACCTTGATTTTGAAGGGAATATAGTTAGCCGATTTTTATTCATTTCCTGCAGAATATGTCTTGCGGTAACACCATTGGCTAAACCAAGCGCAATGAGTCCCCCAATGGAGGTTCCACTTATAAGATCAAAATGTCGACCTATACAGTATTCCTTATCATTGTGCTGCTCAGCTAGTTGTTCTTCTAGAGTTGCGAGGACTTGTATTGTATAAAGCCCTCTAATTCCACCACCACTAAGTGACAAAATCTGAAAATGTTTATCGTCAGAATGTGTACCCAAAATAATATCCCTATTTATATACTGCTACAGTAATAGTGAAGATGAATATAAAATAATCAATAGCATGCATTAAACTTTAGTATAAAAATTCTTAAGTAAAATTCCGGATAAACAAATATCAAATACACTTTTTTTTAAGTTCATAATGCCCTGTGGTTGAACGGTCTGTGTAATAATTACCTTCAAGTAAGTCCAAGCTTGTGTGATCTAACTTTAAGATTGCAGTACCGGCATATGGAGAACTAGAGTTTCCATTTTTCAACTTAGGTGTGCTGCTATACATATAATATAAGATTGCTCTTCCTGACTCGGGGTCTTTTTTAGGTTTTACTAATAAAGTATTTGAATCCGAATCCTCAGAACAAACTTCCATACTCATTTTTAAAAAATCTTGTTTGATATAAGCCGTTGCTTGGGCTACACCTTCTTTTTCACCCCACTTCCAATGTATTGTCATATCCCATTCACCATTAAGGTCAGGAAACATTTTTTTATTTAGAGATGGAAACTTTTCCCACAGCCACTTCCATCCAATATAAATGATACCAAGCAAAAATAAATTTAAAATTGTAGCACCACTAAAAGCTATCATCACGCCTTTAGTAACACCTGAATTAACATCATAAAAAAAGATGAGTATTAACGCGATCAAAGCAGCATACAATGCAGATATTGCTGCTATAACTTTTGTCAAAGGTAATAAATTAATCACTTTCTTTCCTTAGAATACACTTCCATCCCGTCTTTAAAAATAACAACACCATTACTTTTAGTAACTATCCCCGTCAGCAGAATATTTCGCATGCAAGAACCGAAAAGTGCAGCCATATATCTTCCTCCGACAGCAACTCTAGCCGTGCCGATTTCAATACCGCAAATAATAGGAGGAGAAAAGTACTGTGAAGCATGTGTAAGTTTAAAATTAGAAGAGATAAAGTGAAACCCATCATGGAAAGGACTGCTTATTTTTGAAATTTTAATTAAGGTGGGTATAAGCTTATCAACTTCAGCTTCGATGTTATTGATATTAAGCGGGTATATTGGAATTTCATTAATATCACTATACAAAACTGTCCCTACGCCAGAAAAATCATCGTCAGACTCTTTATCTATTTTAAGCAATATGTCTTTAAAATTATTAATCATTCAATTTCCTAAAGTAATTAATTTTGTATTAATTTAAATCCACCGATATGAATTGCCATTAATTCACTAAATGCTTTCCAGCTATATGCCCAACAGATAGAACACTATTTAAAAAATGTCAGTTTTACATTACAAATAATTTTTTGTTATGCTATTTGTCTGCGATTGGCCAAATTCAGCGTTCGCTATCAGCTATTTTGCAACTACATCGAGGCATGTGATACTCGTTAAAATCGTCACGACAAATTTGCTTGGTAATTAGAACAACAGGTTACCCCGTTATTTATCTTATTAATTGAATTTACGCTTTGAGTGGCCTGACAAATAAAACTATGAGTGATGCCAGCATTAATAGCAATGTTGCCGGAGCACTCACGTGAATTGTATCTCTTACCAAGAACGAACCAACATCACCGAAGCCAGTATCATTATCTCCAAACGTGAAAGGCGATATAAAGTCACCTAATCCTTCCGTACTGATCGCTCCATTTCCTCTTGCTGTGGACGATTGGTTAAATGAAAAAGCCGGCGCGTCATCATTATTGTCTGAGCGAGAAAGATTTAGCTCTGAATCATCAAAAAAACCTATTGAATAGCCATATCCTTGTGGTTCAGAAAAGTTGGGTTCTACCTCGTTTAGGAACAGTACTCTCGTGTCTCTAAAAAAAGGATGCCATGCATCAAAAGCTCCCTCCCATTCTTGCACTTGGGCATTTATATTGATGTAGCTATCAATCAAGTTATAGTCGATCGGACCGCCCATAAATGTCGTAAACAAGCCCACCATGTCCGATGAACTAGCTAAACGCCACCCATCAAATTGCCCACCGGTTGATGTTAGTGTTTTTATTTCCAAATAAGAGAATGATGTTGTGAAATCTAATGGTAACCATTCTAAGGCCATACCCTCAACATTGATTGAATTTCCATTAACAATATTCCCTCTGCCATTGATATATGTATATCCGTTGTCGGAATAGCTTAATACGTTGTTATCAATAAAGGGCATAATGGGTATTGCTGAGGCGTTCACTTTTCCTAGTATTAACAAGGACAAAAACACGCCAATTATCAGTTGTTTCATTTAACTCTCTTTTCAGTCATTGATTTGTAGGCATTGCAGCCATTTACAAATGTTAGATTGGCTTCATATTATCATCATGATTGTTATATGAAATAGAATTATTTACTCATCCAAAAGGTTGGCGAAAGAAGGCCCACATAAATTCATTAAAAAAGGGTGCGATAGTATTTAATCTGAGTTCTTTAGACTGGACGCTCAATGTAAAACTACGATGATGGGAACTCCAAAAAGCAAGCATTGTGGCTCCAAGAGCAGCTAATTATCAATGTAAATTAACACTATTCGTCTGTGGGCATTTGTTTTACACTTTATAACCGAGTTAACATGTAAAGAATTGGGGCAACCCTAACCTTCCAGTGGGTCGTTTCCAACGGAGTAATTGGTTAAAATTGAGAGTTCAAGGCCGAGTTAGTTCTAGCAAAAAAGTGGCAGAGCGCGGGCGGACTATAAGTTAGTCTGGATTTAGTAAAGAGGAAGGCCTTACGGCGAGTAAAGCCGCTCACTAAACCTCATGTTTAAACTAATATCCGAACCTCTTGGGATAAACTCACCACCGCATTCAGGATGTTTGAAGCCAGTCATTGCAACACCTAAATAGAAACCTTTTCTGTACTCAAGGTCATAACCATTTTCTAACGCAGGCGCAATTAAGACATCTCTCTTCTGGGCTTCTTGAAGTAAGTAGCTCGCGTAAAGCCCTATGAGCATCTAACTTTGCATTTTCGTCAGCGATACTTTTTTTTGTTGAGGGGATCAATGTACGAAAAAGTGATTGATACTCGGAAATGATATTGCTTATATTTTGCATTTTTGATGTGAGTTTATCTTTATCAAAACATT
>JBLIDR010000061.1:0-7711 GCA_047632655.1 Francisellaceae bacterium
CAACTTCAAAGCCTTCTTTGGTTGCTATATTTATAATATTATATAGGTTATTTATGGTGTCTTTCTGATCAAGTGATTTCCCCCCTAGGCTGGCTTGAATAAGATTTGGGTCTACAGGGAAATAAGTATGTATTCTTGCTTGTCCAATTTTATTGCTTGATTCTAGTGATTTCATCGTTATGGTTGCTTGAGCTTCACGTAGTTGACATAATCCTGAAATTACCATTTGTGATTGCCGTTTTGTCATCCGATCTGAAATGGATTTGACAATGTTGAAATCGGTTTGGCTTGCCGCAGGGAATCCGGCTTCTAAAACATCAATGTTAATTTTATCAGCATAATCAGCATAAATAATATTATCTTCAAAAGTCAAGCCAGCTCCTGGTGATTGCTGTCCATCTCTTAATGTTGTATCAAAAATATAAATTTTTTCTTTGTTTGAATCTTCCATTGCATAGACGCCTATGTGGTTGTGTTATTAAATTTAATATTAATTATTTTTATATGAGTATCTTTAAGTTAAATATATCCACCTACGGGAGGAGTAGGGGTATTGCTAAAAAGTTTATTAATACGTTACAGACGTCGCAGTGATAAGACATTACTGGCTGGCCGGTAAATTAATGATATAACCAACTTTAGCAGTTTTTATTTCAAAATGAAATATCAAATCAGGATTTATCATATTGATCTAGTGTTTTGTTTTTAGTTACGGCTAGTATTTTATAAATAGCCAGATATAATTGTTGGCAATATATATGTTTTCAAGAATTGAAGGTATGGCATGTTATATGAGAGTTACTTACCGTTACTAATTTTTTTAATTATTGCGATAGGATTAGGTCTAACGGTGGCAACAGCTGGTAAAATTGTTGCGAAATTAGTCGGTGTCGACAGGCCAAACGCTGAAAAAAACTCGCCATTCGAATGTGGGTTCCCTGAGTTTGATGATGCGCGAATGAAATTTGATGTGCGTTTTTATCTTGTTGCTATTTTATTTATAGTATTCGATTTAGAGATGGCCTTTATGTTTCCATGGGCGGTTGTATTCACCAAAATTGGTTGGGCAGGATTTATTTCGATGATTATATTTCTGGTTGAACTTTTTCTTGGTTTTATTTATTTGTGGAAAAAAGGAGCGCTCGAATGGGAATAAGCAATAGTGGTTCCAAGACAAACAAAGGTTTTTTACTTACTAGTACTGATGATTTAGTTAACTGGGTTAGAACAGGGTCATTATGGCCAATGACATTTGGTTTAGCTTGCTGTGCAGTTGAAATGATGCATGCTGGTACTTCAAGATATGACATGGACAGGTTCGGTGTTACCTTCAGAGCTAGCCCTCGTCAATCAGATGTTATGATTGTTGCTGGTACGTTATGCAATAAAATGGCTCCAGCTTTACGTAAGGTTTATGATCAAATGCCAGAACCAAGATGGGTTATCTCAATGGGATCTTGCGCTAATGGCGGTGGATATTATCATTATTCATACTCAGTTGTTCGTGGATGCGATCGTATCGTTCCAGTAGATATTTATGTTCCTGGGTGTCCACCAACAGCGGAGGCGCTTATATATGGGATTATACAGCTACAAAATAAAATTAAACGCACTAATACTATCGCGAGAGGTTAGAGGTATATGAGCATGGTTACGGATGCAATGATTGAGCAGGTTCAAAAAGAATTTGGCGAGGTTGCGCTGGAGATTTTAAATAAGCATAAAGAACTAACTATTGTTATTAAAAAAGACGAGATAATTCCAGTATTAACTAGTTTAAAAGAAAATTATCATTTTGATCAGTTGATAGATTTATGTGGTGTCGACTATAGTGCTTTTGGTCATAGTGAATGGAAAACTGAAAGTGCAACCTTAACAGGGTTTTCTCGTGGTTCTGACGATGTTAGTTTGCCGGCTGCAGAGTTATATGGCTGTCGTTTTGCTGTGGTCTATCATCTACAAAGCATTAACATAAATGCTCGTATTAGAGTTAAAGCCATGGTTAGTGAAGATGATTTAATTGTACCAACTACCATAGATTTATGGCCTTCAGCAGAATGGAATGAACGTGAAGCTTTTGATTTGTTTGGTATCTTGTTTGATGGGCATCCAGATTTGCGTAGAATTTTAACTGATTATGGTTTTGTAGGGCATCCTTTTAGAAAAGATTTTCCAGTCAGTGGCCATGTGGAGATGCGTTATGATGAGAATTTAAAAAGAGTTGTTTATGGTCCTGTCGAAATAGAGCCTAGAGTTACTGTAGCTCGGGTTATTCGTGAAGATAATCGATATGCCACTGATAATATTAATGAGGATAAATAATGTCTGAGTTTAAGAATTATACCTTGAATTTTGGACCACAGCATCCTGCAGCGCATGGGGTTTTACGTCTTATATTAGAATTAGATGGCGAATCTGTAGTGCGCGCTGATCCACATATTGGCTTGTTGCATCGTGGTACAGAAAAGCTAGCTGAAACTAAGCCTTTTAATCAAAGCATTGGTTATATGGATCGCTTAGATTATGTTTCGATGATGTGTAATGAGCATGCTTATGTGATGGCAATTGAAAAATTAATTGGTGTAGATGTTCCTTTGAGAGCACAATATATTAGAGTGATGTTTGCTGAAATCACTCGTATTCTTAATCATCTTATGTGGCTAGGTGCAAATGCTTTAGATCTTGGTGCTATGACTGTTTTGTTATATGCCTTTAGAGAGCGTGAAGATTTGATGGATTGTTATGAGGCCGTTTCTGGTGCTAGAATGCATGCCAGTTATTTTCGCCCTGGAGGGGTTTATCGTGACTTACCAGGTCAAATGTCTCAGCATCAAGAATCCCGATTTAGAAATAAACGCGCGTGCAAGAAAATCAACAGGGCTAGAACAGGTAGCTTATTAGACTTTATTGATGATTTCACCTGTCGTTTCCCTAAATGCGTTGATGAATATGAAGGTTTATTGACTAATAATCGTATTTGGAAGCAAAGAACAGTAGATATTGGAATTGTTACTTCTGAGAGGGCTATTGCGTTAGGTTTTAGTGGGCCTATGTTGCGTGCTAGTGGTGTAGAATGGGATTTGAGAAAAACTCAACCGTATGAAGTTTATGATAAATTGGACTTTGATATTCCAGTCGGTGTTACGGGAGATTGCTATGATCGCTATTTGGTGAGAGTACAAGAAATGCGTGAATCCAATAAAATCATAAAACAATGCGTTGATTGGCTTAAAAATAATCCAGGGGATGTTTTGACTTCTGATCATAAAGTTGCACCACCTAATCGTGAAAATATGAAAGATGATATGGAAGGGTTGATCCACCATTTTAAATTATTTAGTGAAGGATATTGTGTTCCTAAGGGAGAAGTATATGTAGGGACTGAACATCCAAAAGGAGAGTTTGGTGTATATTTAATTTCTGATGGCGCAAATAAGCCTTATCGTTTAAAATTACGTTCCCCAGGTTTTGCCCATATTAGTTCAATGAATGAAATGCTAAGTGGACATATGTTGTCCGACACACCTGCAATTATTGCCACACAAGATATTGTGTTTGGCGATGTAGATCGCTAAGGGATTTTATAATGTCAAATGATGTAAAAGATGAAAAAAAATCAATATTTTCTAAGGATATCACATCTAAGATAAATTGGTGGTTGGCTAAATATCCTAAAGACCAACGTCAGTCTGCTGTAATTCCAGGTCTTCACTTGTTACAAGATGAAAATGGAGGGCACTTAACGACTGAACTGATGGATCAATTGGCAGAATTTATTGGTATGCCTAATGTATCTGTTTATGAAGTTTCAAAATTTTATAGTATGTATGAGCATGAGGCAATTGGTAAGCATAAGTTGAATATATGCACTAATATTTCTTGCATGCTTAGAGGGTCAAAAGAAATTATAACTCACATAGAAAATAAATTGGATATAAAAATGGGTCAGTCAACTGCTGATGGAAAATTTACGCTTAGAGCTGTTGAATGTCAAGGTGCTTGTTGTGGAGCGCCAATGTTAGAAGTGGGTAAACAATTTCATGAAAATCTTACCATTGAAAAAGTTGATAAATTACTAGAAGGGTTGGAGTGATTTATGGCAAATGAAGTATGCATGCGTACATTACATTTAGATAAGCCATGGTCTTTAGCATCGTATTTGTCAGTTGGCGGGTATAGTTATTGGAAAAAAATTCTTGCAGGTAAAATTACGCCTGAAGAAATTATTGAGGTGCTCAAACTTTCTGGCTTGAGAGGCCGTGGTGGCGCAGGGTTTCCTACCGGTTTAAAATGGAGCTTCATGCCAAGAAATTTGCCAGGACAAAAATATGTCGTCTGTAATTCAGATGAAGGTGAGCCTGGAACTTGTAAAGATAGGGATATTTTAAGATATAACCCACATCAGTTAATTGAAGGTATGGCGATAGCTGGATTTGTTACGGGTTCGACTGTTGGTTATAATTATATTCGTGGTGAATTCTATGAGCCAATAGAACGATTCGAAGGCGCTTTAGTTGAAGCTAATGAAGTTGGTTTGCTAGGTGACAACTTGTTAGGTTCTGGTGTCGACTTTCAGTTACACTGTGTTATAGGCGCTGGCGCTTATATTTGTGGTGAAGAAACGGCTTTGTTAGATTCCTTGGAGGGCAAAAAAGGTCAGCCTAGATTCAAACCGCCCTTTCCAGCTAATAGTGGATTATATAAAAAGCCAACTAATATTAATAATACTGAATCATTTGCTTCGGTTCCGCCAATTTTAGAAAATGGTGGTGAGTGGTTTAAATCTTTTGGTACTGATGCCAGTGGCGGCACAAAAATGTTTTGTGTTTCAGGGCATGTTAATAAGCCTGGTGTTGTTGAAATAAATTTAGGTACACCATTCAAAGATTTATTAGCTATGGTTGGTGGAGTTAAAGCTGGAAGAAAGATTAAAGCAGTCATTCCTGGTGGTAGTTCAATGCCGATTTTAACGGGTGATGAAATGATGGCAATTAACATGGATTACGAATCAATCCAAAAAGCTGGATCAATGCTAGGTTCAGGGGCTGTTATCGTCATGGATGATACGGTATGTATTGTTGAAGCCCTTTCGTTGTTATCCGATTTTTATCATGAAGAATCATGTGGTCAATGCACGCCTTGTCGTGAAGGCACAGGATGGATGTCACGGACATTAAAGCGTATTTTAAAAGGGAATGGTAAAGCAGAAGATATCGATAATCTTTTGCGTATAGCTGGGAATATTGAAGGGCATACTATTTGTGGTCTTGGTGAAGCAGCAGCCTGGCCAGTGCAGAGCTATATAAAGAAGTTTAGAAATGAGTTCGAGTATTTTATTGAACATAAATGTAGTTTAACAAAATCGTTACAGGGTGAATAAAGTGGCAGAAAAAGAAACACCTAAAAGAATTACCATGGAGATCGATGGGAAAACTGTGATAGCTGATCCAGGTCAAATGTTGATTCAGGTCGCTGATGACAATAATGTTTATATTCCAAGATTTTGCTACCATAAGAAATTGTCAATTGCTGCAAACTGCAGAATGTGTTTGGTTGATGTTGAAGGAGCTAGAAAACCCTCTCCAGCCTGCGCTACTCCGATAATGGATGGGATGAAAGTTTTTACTAAATCCCCTAAAACAATAGCATACCAACAGCATGTTATGGAGTTTTTACTGATTAACCACCCTTTGGATTGCCCTATATGTGATCAGGGTGGTGAGTGTGAATTGCAAGATGTTGCCATGGGTTATGGTCAAAGTGTTTCTAATTACTCTGAGAAGAAAAGAGTGATGGCTGATCCTGATTTAGGATCTTTAGTTGCAACTGATATGACAAGATGCATATGCTGTACTCGTTGTGTTCGTTTTGGCGAAGAAATTTCAGGTATGCGTGAATTGGGTGGAATTGGGCGTGGAGATAGTACTGCTATTGGTACTTATATTGAAAAGTCGCTTGATTCGGAATTATCAGGGAATGTCATTGATGTTTGTCCGGTTGGTGCTCTGACGTCAAAGCCATATCGTTATGCAGCTAGAGCCTGGGAATTACAGCAGTCTGCAAGTATTTCTCCTGGTGATGGCATGGGTTCAAATATTTATGTTCATGCTCGCCGCAATGAAGTGATGCGTGTTGTGCCGCGTGAAAATGAAGCTATTAACGAAGTATGGTTGTCTGATCGTGATAGATTTTCCTATGAAGGTTTAAATTCTGAAGAACGAATCACGCAACCCATGATCAAAAAAAATGATGATTGGTGTGACGTTAGTTGGGAAGAAGCTTTGGATTTTGCTAGAGCGTCACTTGATTTAGTGCGTGATAAGTCCGGGGCAGATAAAATAGCTGCTCTTGGTTCGGAGTCATCAACAACGGAAGAGTTATATTTATTACAGAAATTAGTTCGAGGCCTTGGTTCTAATAATGTTGATAGTAGAATGAAACAAGGACAGCTTAATGCTGACATTTCTGCAGGAGAAATGTTGGATTGTGATTTTGAAACAATTGAACAATCAGATTGTATTCTGCTGGTTGGTTCTAATTTGCGTAAAGAAGTTCCATTACTCAACCATAGGGTAAGAAAAGCTCAGATTAACGGTTCAAAAGTCTTTGCAATTAATACTACGGACTATAATTTTAATTATGATGTGACTTTGATTAAGTCTAGTAGTAATGATTTTTCTAATAAATTAGTGATGCTGGCTAAAGAATTATCGACTAACAAAATCAGTCGTAAATTAGCAGCATTATGTGATGGAATGGTTCTTGATAAAGAAGTTAAGCTATTAGCTAGGTCATTAGAATCAGCTAAAAACCCTATCATTTTGATTGGTCAAATGGCAATACCCTTACCGGATTTCGCTTCAATTTTTGCACTAGTGGCTTCAATTAAAGATTTGAGCGATGCAAAAGGTGGTGTTCTTGGTTTTGGAGCAAACTCAGTTGGTGCTAAGTTAGCAAATTGTTTACCTTATACTGTGAATGGTTCCGGTTACAATGCCCAGGAAATTTTAAGTGTTGACAATGACCTTGAGGCTATTATTTTATTAAACCTTGAACCAGAGCATGATTCTATTTATGGTCAAAAATCTATTGAATCTCTACGTGGCAAGGACTTTGTTATAAGCCTGTCTTCATTTGCTGGTGAAGAACATAAGCTTTATTCAGATGTTATATTGCCTATTACACCATTTACTGAGACAAGAGGATCTTATTTTAATTACCATGGTCTGAAACAGACATTTGCGGCATGTGTGGTGCCAAAAGGTGAGTCTAAACCAGGCTGGAAAGTTTTACGAGTGTTGGGTAATTTATTAAACCTAGATGGGTTTGATTATAATACTTCTGACGAAGTTATATCAGAAGTCACGACTGAAGTTGAGGTCAGGTCAAACACTGAGCTAGAAAAATATGTATCTAAAGGTCATTCTAAAGATGGTATTTCTATTGATGTTTCACTGTACGGGGTAGACTCATTAACGAGAAGATCAAAACCTTTAAGTTTAACTATGGATCATCAGAACTCACAATTTTTTTATGTTTCATCTGAGTATGCAAAGATAAATAAAATTAGTGATTCAGATGAGGTTGTTATTGTTTGTGGTAAGCGGTCATATGGTGCTATCAAAGTTAAAGTTGATGATTTAATGATTGGTACTGATGTTTGTATCCCTCTACATATGTACGACTCTGTCTTTGCTGAGCGTGGCTTTGT